>CAYMQR010000450.1:0-4720 GCA_964392195.1 uncultured bacterium
CCGCGCGCCGACGCGATGCTCGGCGGCGGCGCCGATCGCCGCTGAATGGCGGCTCGGGTGCAGCCCACGAGCGCCGCGTGGCGCTGCGCGACCTGCCAGGGCGCGCTCGACGCTCGCGACGGCGAGCTCGCCTGCGGAGGCTGCGGCTCGCGCTGGAGCGCGGCGCGCGGTGTGCCCCGCGTCACGCGCCTCGGCGACCGCTTCGGCGTCGGCGAGCTCGATCGCGTGGCGGAGCAGGGCGAGAGCGCGCTCACCGAGGCGCCCATGTCCGAGGACATGCGCCGCTGGATCGCCCATCCGGGCCGCGCCGACGCGGCGCTGCTCGCCATCGAGAACCCGGCCGAGGCGGTGGTGCTCGACGCGGGCTGCGGCTGGGGCGGGCTGTCGTTCCCGCTCGCGCGCTGGGTGCGCGAGGTCCACGCCGTCGACCCGACGGTGGGCGCCGCCGACGAGGTGGCGGCGCGGGCCGCGCGCGAGGGCGTCACCAACGTGGTCGCGGCGAACGCCGACCTCTTCGCGCTGCCGTTCGCGGACGGCACCTTCGACGCGGTGATCGTGAACGGCGTCCTCGAGTGGGTGCCGGTGTCGCGCGCCGACGTCTCGCCACGCGAGGCGCAGCGGCTGGCGCTGGTCGAGGCCGCGCGCGTCCTGAAACCGGGAGGCCGGCTCTACCTGGCGATGGAGAACCGCTTCGCGCTGCGCTACCTCGCCGGCGCCCGCGACGAGCACACCGGGCTGCGCTGGCTGACGCCGCTGCCGCGTCCGCTCGCCGACCTCTACCACCGCGTGATGAAGCGCGGCACGCCGTACCGGTGCTGGACGCAGAGCGTGGGCGAGCTGAGCCGGCTGATGCGCGAGGCGCGCCTCGAGGTGCGCTCGGTGTGGGGGCCGCTGCGCGACTACCGGGTGTTCCGGTTCGTGGTGCCGCTCGCGCCGCGGCCCGCGCTCGGACTGCTGGCCGAGCGCGGGATGCCGTTCCCGAGCCTCGAGGGGCGGGTGTTCGTGGCGCTCGCCAGGGTCGTCACCGCGCTCGGCTCGCCGCGGTGGCTGGTCGAGCTGCTCTTCCCGAGCGTCGCGTTGATCGGCGAGCGACCGCGATGAAGGACCTCCTCGCGCGGCTCGGCGTGCCCGACCACTCCCTCGAGCTGGTGGTGTCGGGGACCCGCGGGCTGACGTGGATCGTGAAGGGGGAGGGCCGGGCGCCCGAACGCGCGGTGGTGCGGATCCACCGCGGCGTGGGGCCGAACCGCGCCGCCCACGAATACGAGGTGCTCGCCGAGCTCGCGCGCCGCGCCGCGCGCCCGTTCGCGCTCTCGATCCCCGCCGTGCTGGCGCGCGTGCCGTACGGGCCGGGCGAGGCGACTCTGCTCGGCTTCCTCGGCGGCGCGCCGCTCACGCCCGCGCGCGAGGTCGACCGGCTCCGCGGCCAGCTCGAGGCGGTGCGGATCTGGCTCGCCGAGCTGTGGTCGATCGAGCCGCCCGAGGTGCTCGGCGAGGTCTACCGGGTGGCGGCGATCCTCGACCCGCTCGAGGCCGAGGTCGATGCGCTCGGGCTGGACGCGGCCGCCTGCTGGCGAGCCGTTCGCGCGGCGGCGGAGCTTCTCGACGCCAGGCGCGCGGTGATCTGCCACTTCGACCTCGGCCCCTCGAACGTGCTCGCCGCGCGCGGCGACGTGCGGGTCGTCGACTGGGAGTACGCGCGCCGCGCCCAGCCGCTCTACGACTGGGTGCGCTTCGTGGTGCAGATGGCGCTCGCGTGGCGGACGCCGCCACCCGACCTCGGTCAGCCGCTCGCCGACGACGGCGTCGTCCTGGGCGCCGTGGAGCGCGGGTTCTTCGCGCCCGGTGAGCTCGCCGAGGTGGTGGCTTCCGAGACGATCGCCGCGGCGGTGCTGGCGGGGCTCGAGCTCGGCGCGCTCGACGGCATGGTGCGCGCGACGCTTCTCCAGTACCTGCTGCCGCAGATCCCGTGGCGCGACCGGCGCGCCGCGCTGGCGCGCCTGCTCGGCGGCTCGACGGTGGTGAGCACGCTCGTCTGAGAGCGCGCCCGCCGCTCGCGCCACGCCCACGCGGCTTGTCGTGGCGGGCGTGGTTGGGTTTTCCTCGTTCGTCCGCGACACCGGACCAACGATGCCGACCAGCCAGTGGACCCAGATCGGAGTGATCGTCGACGCGCTGATGCGCCTCGCGCCGCGCTCGGTCCTCGACATCGGAGTCGGCCACGGCAAATGGGGCTTCCTGGCGCGCGAGTACCTGGAGATCTTCCCGGGCAAGGTCGCCTACGGCACGCGCACGATCCGGGTGGAAGGGATCGAGGCCCACGAGCCCTACCTTGGACCGGTCCACGAGCAGACCTACGACCGCATCCACCGCGGCGAGGCGGCGGCGGTGCTTCCCACGCTGCCGGACGGCGCCTTCGACGTGGTGCTGCTGATCGACATCCTCGAGCACATGACCCGCGAGGTGGGCCTGGCGGTGCTGCGCGAGGCGCAGCGCGTGGGGCGGGTGGTGATCGTCAGCGTGCCGCGCGACTTCAAGGAGCGCGACGAGTTCCTCGGCAACCGCTACGAGCAGCACGTCACGCCGTGGACCCGCGCCGAGCTGCGCGCGGCCGGCGCGCGTGCCTTCCTCGTGAACCCCGCCAGCCACGTCGCCGTGCTGTCGCGCGAGCCGCTTCCGCCGGCGCTCGGTCCGCGGGCGCGGCTCAGGCGCTGGGCGCGGCTGTGGCTGCGGGGGCGGCTCTGAGCCGTCGTGGTGGTGGAGCCGGCGATCGCGCGCCCGCCGTGTGAAGACCCGTGGCCGCGTCCGAGCTGGCCGGCGCGGCGCGCGTGGCGGTCGCTGCGGCGCGGGTGCTTCCGGCTGGCGTCGGCGCTGGTTCCGCGCCGCGCGGCGCGGCCGCCGATCCCGTGGAGCTCGCTCGCGCGCGTGGTGGTGCTGCGTGACGACCGCCTCGGCGACGCGCTGCTCGCCACGCCGTTGCTCGCGACGCTGCGCGCGGCGTGTCCGCGCGCCGAGATCGTGGTGGTGGCGAGCGCCGCCAACCGCGAGGTCTTCGCGCGTCTCGGCGGCGTGGTCGATCGCGTGGTGCCGTCGAGCGGCCGGTGGCGCGACGTGCCGACGGTGGCAGCCTCGCTGCGCCGGCTCGGCGCGGTCGACGTGGTGCTCGACCTCTACTCGTGGGCCGAGCTGCGTCCCGCGGTGCTGGCGTGGCTGTGCGGCGCGCCCCGGCGCGCCGGGTTCGACCTCGATCACCGCGCGTTCCTGCACACCGATCGGTTCGCGGCGCCGCCTGGCCTTCGCTACGAGGCGGAGCGCAACCTCGACCTGCTGCGCGCCCTCGGGATCCCGCTCGCCGAGGGCGAGCGGCCACGATTCCCGATCACCGACGCCGATCGCGCCGCGGCGCGCGCCGCGTGCGTGGTGGTGGCCGGTGAGGGCGCGGCGCCCGCGGCCAGCGCGCCGCGCGGCTACGTCGTCCTGCACCCGGGCTCGGGGAACCGCTACCGGAGCTACCGCCGCGTGGCTCCCGCGGTCCTCGGCGAGGTCGCGCGCCGCATCGCCGCCGAGCACGGGGTCGACGTCCACGTCACGGGCGGTCCGGAGGAGGTCGGGCTCGCCGCGGAGGTGGTCCACGCCGCCGCGGATCCCGCGGTGCGCTCGCTCGCGGGCCGGCTCTCGCTGGGCGCGCTCGCGGCGTTGCTCCACGGGGCGCGGCTGGTGATCGTGCCGGACACCGGCGTGCTCCACCTCGCGGTCGCGGTCGGTGCCGAGGTGGTGGCGCTGGTCGGACCGGTCGGCGTCGTGAACGGTCCCGCGCGGGTGTTGCCCGACGGTCCCGGCGTCCACACCGCGCGGCTCGACCTCGGCTGCCGGCCCGCGGCGTGCCACATCGAGCGCTGCCGCTCGGTGGCGTGCCTGCGCGACCTCGACTCCGCGACGATCCTCGCGGCGTGCCGCCGCGCGTTCGGATCGTCGCCGGGCGGCCCGGGCCGAGGGTGTTCGTGAGCGCCCCGCTACGGCGCCCGCTCGCCGTCGCGGCGTCGCGCATGGTCGCGGCGGCGCTCGCTCGTCACGGCGACGCGCGAGCGGCCAGCGAGGTGCGGCCGCAGCGCGATTCGGTGCTGGTGGTCGAGCTCTCGCGGCTCGGCGACGCGATCCAGGCCCACTCGGTGGCCGCGCACCTGCGGCGCACCGGCTTCGCCGCCTCGGTCAGTCTCGCGGTGGACGCGAGCTGGGCGCCGCTCTTCGAGAGCGCGGGCGCGGTGGATCGGGTGGTACCGGTCGCGGCAGGTGGCCGGAAGCCGGGCGCGCTCCTCGGGCTCGGCGGCGCCCGCCACGACCTCGTGCTGAACCCGAGCCCGTCGGTGCGGAACACGCTGGCGACGTTCCTCGCCGGGGCGCCGGAGCGCGCCGGTTACCTCGACTTCACCTCGCCGCTCACGCCGTTTCGGGACTCGTTCGTCGTCGCACGCACCCGCGGCGGGGGACGAGGCGCGACCGCGCGCGTGCTCGCGGGTACGGCCCTCGCCGAGCGCGCTGACCCGGTGCTGGCGCTCGTGGGCGCTCCGCGACCGGTCGAGCTCGCGGCGCTGCGTCCGCCGCAGGCGGCGGCCGAGCGGGTCATGGAGTGGGGCATCGCCCGCTGGGGCGCCGAGGCGGAGGGGCCGCTGGTGGTGCTCCATCCGGGCGCGACCTGGAGGCTGCGCGCGTGGCCGTGCGA
>CAYMQR010000451.1:0-4720 GCA_964392195.1 uncultured bacterium
TTCAGGTTCTTGCGGTTGCAGTCCTTGCAGAGCGGGATCTCGTCGTAGCGCCCGCCCGCCTGGCGCTCGCGCAGGCTGCGCATGGCCGCGCCGCGCCACACGTCCGCGAGGTGCTCGTGGCGCAGGTCGCCGACCGTCTCGCAGCCGTCGAAGTCGTAGCAGCACGGCACCACGCGGCCGTCCCAGTAGACCGCGAGCCCGCGCCACGCGCGGATGCACGGCGCCGCGTCGGCTCGCGCCCCGCCCGCCGCGCCGTCGACGACCCGATCGCCGATCCGGCGCACGTGGTTGCGGTTCACGCCGAGCGGCTTGAGGCGCACCGCGTCGACGCCGCTCGTCTCCCAGCGGCGGCGGAACGCCTCGGTCTCGTGGGCGTTGTCGCGCTGCACGATCATCTGCACGACGGTGAACGGCCGCGGGCCGGCGCCGCGGCGCTCGCGGCGCAGCGCGAGGAACGCCTCGAGGTTGGCCACCGTGCGCGCGAAGTCGCCGCCGCGGCGGATGGTGTCGTAGGTCTCGGGGCGGAAGCCGTCGATCGAGAACGACACGAAGTCGAGCCCCGAATCCAGCAGCCGCTCGGCGCGCTCGCGATCGACGTGCAGCCCGCTGGTCTGCAGGTAGGAGCGGATGCCCCGGCTGCGCAGGTAGGCGATCGCCTCGAAGATCCCCGGATGGAGCAGTGACTCGCCGGCGAGGCACAGGTCGACCATGCCCACGTGGCCGGCGGCCTGGTCGACGATCGAGCGGAAGAGCCCGAGGTCCATGTCGCCGGGCGCGCGCCCCGCCCAGTTGCGCGGGCACATGATGCACCCCAGGTCGCAGCGGTTGGTGAGCTCGAGGGTGAGCTCCATCGGCCAGCCGCCGGGATCGGGATCGCCCGCCAGGTACGCGCCGGTGAGCGCCAGCCGGTTGCGCAGCGACTCCGTCCGGCTCATGGCGGTGGGATGCGCCGCGCTCGCACGGCGGCGCCGCTCAACAGGACGCCGCGGTGACGCGGTCCGCGAGCCACTTCTCGGGCAGGAACCCGAACCAGCGCTTCCTGAGCCTGAGCTTGGCGATCGGCCGGTAGAGCGCGGCGAGGATCTTGAGCGGCAGCGTCCCGTACTCGCGCACCTTGCCGTCGACGAAGATCGACAGGAAGTACGCGGCCTCTTGAGCCTTGCGCTGCGCCTCGGTCATCCACGGGTTGTTGGAGCGGTCGAGGGCGAAGCGCGCCCAGTCCTCGGTGCGCGGCGGGAACTGGAACCCGGCCTTCGCGGCGATGTGGTAGGCGTCGGTGCCGGGGTAGGGCGCCAGGCAATAGACCGGCGACACCAGGGCCTGCGGGTTGTCGTCCACCATCTCGAGGAGCAGGTCGATGGTGGAGCCGAACTCGGCCGGGCTCTCCTCGGGGAAGCCCGACATGAAGTTGTACCAGGGCACGATGTCGTGCTTCGCGAGGCGGCGGTTGATCTCGCGCACGTCGGCGATCTTGAGCCCCTTGCCGATCTCCTTCTGGATCCGCTCGGAGCCGGATTCCACGCCCATGTCGACGCGCACCATGCCGCTCTGCCTGAGCAGCGCGAGCTGGTCGTCCGAGAGCTTCTTGAGGATCGGGATCACCGTGCCCTGCACCTGGTAGGTGAGGTCCCAGCCCTCGCGCAGGATGCCCTCGGCGATCTCGAGGGCCCGCTCGGTGCGGGTGAAGTAGGAGTCGTCGGTGATCGAGACGTGGCTCACGCCGGGCAGCGCCGCGCGCAGCTGGCGCAGGTGCTCGAGCACCACCTCGGCGCGCTGGCCGCGCCAGCTCACCGCGAAGAGCGCGTTCGTGTAGCAGTAGCCACACGGATACGGGCAGCCGCGCGAGGTCTCGAAGTAGGCCGTGGGCCGCCCGCCGCGCAGGAACAGGTAGCCGGGGCCGGCGAGGTGGTACGGGATGGGGTCGAGGGCGTCGAGGTCGAGCTTGCCGCGGGGCGGTCCC
The DNA here is from genome assembly GCA_964392195.1 of uncultured bacterium. Taxonomy (GTDB): domain Bacteria; phylum JADJOY01; class JADJOY01; order JADJOY01; family JADJOY01; genus JADJOY01. Next base: position 1,961 of record CAYMQR010000451.1, read on the forward strand.
AGCCGCACCGCGCCGCTTCCGTCGCGGCTCGCGGTGCCGGGGACCTCGCTCATCGGGCGGCCCGCGGCGAGCGCCTCGACGATGTCGGCGAAGGTGTCCTCGCCCTCGCCGATCGCGATCACGTCGACCAGCCCGGTGGCGAGGGTCTGCTCGGGGAGCAGCGTGCCGTGGATCCCGCCCCACACCACGGGCGTGCTCGGCGAGAGCTCCTTGGCCGCGCGCGCGATCGCCAGCGCGTGGAGGAGCTGGCGCCCGGTCACCGACGAGATCGCGACACAGAGCGGCTCGCGCGCGAGGTGCGCCGCGAGGGTCGCGCGCCAGCCCTCGTCGACGCGCTCGTCGACGAGCACCACGTTGCGGGTCTTGGCCACCTTGCGCGCCGCGGAGAGCAGCGAGAGCGGCAGCGTGGGGTGCGACTTCCAGGCGTCGAGGATGTCGGTCTTGGCCTGGACCAGCACCACCTCGGGGTCTCCGGCGCGCGGCGTCCGCGCGCGCCCCGAGCGGCTCGCCGCGCCGAGCGCGACCGCCGCCGCGGCGGCCGGCGCTCCCGCACCCTCGGCGCGGAGCGGGACGAGACTCTCCATCAGGCGTGTCCCGGAGGCGCCACCGGCAGCGAGACCCGCGTCGACTTGAGGTCGTTGCGGCGGTGGATCTCGTCGACCGGCAGGAACGACTCGCCGCTCTCGCGGATCGGCTCGAGGTAGGTCTGGATGAACTGCGGGTCGTCGCCGGCCGGGCAGCCGGGCTGGACGTGGCCGAACGCCTCCTCGCCGAGCATGCGCTTCCAGATCGCGTGCATGGGCTCGGTGCGGGCGTTGCCGAACGACACGTGGGCGCGCGGGCACGGCGCGACCTCGCCGGTGGCGGTCACGTAGATCTTCTCGATCCCCGCCGGGCAGCCTTCCTTCAGGTAGTTCGAGCCACCCTCCCAGCGCACGTGCGGCACCTCGAGCATGCGCTCGTAGGCGCGGATCTCGTGCTGGCGCAAGAGCTGGTCCTGGTCGTCCTTCCAGGCACCCACCGAGCACGCGATGTTCACGGTCAGCAGGCAGCCGAGGTTGCGCGCCAGCTCCACCATCTCCCAGGCGTCGCCGTTGGCGAGGTTCTCGCGGGTGATGACGGTGCAGAGATAGACCTCCAGGTCGAGCGCCACCGCGCGCTTCACGCCCGCGATCAGCTTCTCGTACGCGCCCACCCGCGCCTTGCGCGCGTCGTGGACCTCGGGGCGCGCGCTGTCGAGCCCCACCGACAGGATCCGCACGCCGCTCTCCTTGAGACGGCGCACCACGTCGTCCGAGAGCATCATGCCGTTGGTGGCGAGCGACACCACCACGCGGTCGGGCTGCGCCGCGCCGATCAGGTCGTAGATCTCGCGGCGCATGAGCGCCTCGCCGCCGGTGAAGTTGATGTTGAGCGCGCCGAGCTCGATGCATTCGCCGAGGATGCGCGCCGAGGTGGCGACGTCGAGGACGTCGCCCTTGGCCTCCATCAGCTCCCACGCCGAGCAGTGGCCGCACGCCGCGTTGCAGTCGTTGGAGACCGAGAACTCGACGCCGCGCAGCACCGGCTTCTTGAGCACCATCAGCTTGAAGTAGTTGGTGGCGATCCTGGGCAGGATGTACGGGTAGCGCGTCATCAGGCCGCGATGCTTCTCGACCAGGCGGGTCCATTGGTTCATGCGCGGGTCACCTCGTGGGGATCGGGAGCGGGGTGGCGCCGGCGGCGGCGCTCGCGGTGGGTCGCGGCGGCCACGCCGCGGCCGCGTCGGTCGCGGGGGTGGGGCCAGGCTCGAGGAAGCAGCAGCCGACGCACGACTCGAACGGGCCGTCGGCGCGCAGCCGGCTGCGGAAGGCGCGGAACTCGGGACCGTTCCAGATGGCACGGATCGACCGCTCGCGGACCGAGAGGGTCGAGAACAGCTTGCACGCGTAGACCTCGCCGCGTGGCAGCACGCCGACCCGCGACCACGGGTGACGGCAGCTCGCCTCGCCGAGGTTCACGGCCTTGCGGATGTGGTGCTCGAGGTGGTCGGGCGTCAGATCGAGCGGGATCAGGAACGCCTCGGTGGGGCCGCCGCCTTTGAAGCTCGCCAGGATCCGCCGCAGCCGCTCGCCGAGGCCCGCCACGCTCTCGGCGCGCGGCGCCTTGGTGCCCTCGCCGCGGGCCAGCACGCCGTCCGCCGCGGGACGCAGCGTGACCTTCCCCGGGTCCTCTTCCTTGAGCACGAAGTAGTCGACGCGTTCCGCGCGGGCGAGCTCGGCCAGCTCCTCGAGCACGCCCAGGTTCTCCTTCAGCACCGCGCTCTTGAGCGTGATCCTGGGGAACGTGCGGCCGAGGCGGTCGCGCTCGTCGCGGAGCGCGCGCAGCGCGGTGAGCGCGAGATCGAAGGAGCCGGGACGCCGCGCGATCGCGTCGTGGACGTCGCGCGGTCCGAGGATCGAGAAGTCGATCGCGGCGAGCCCGGGCCGCGGCAGCCCACGGCTGCCGAGCGCCGCCAGCCGCCGCGCGCCGTCCTCGCCGAGCAGCGTGCCGTTGGTCTCCACCGTCACCAGCCTGAGCCGCGCCAGCCGCGCCAGCACCTCGAAGAGGTCGGCGCGCGCGAACGGCTCGCCGCCGCTCAGGGACACGAGCCGCGCCGTGGGGAGGTCGCGCACCACGCGCTCGATCTCGTCGGCGGTGAGGTAGTCGGCGTCCGGCGCCATCGCCGCCGTGGCCTCGCCCAGGGTGCCGCGGTAGAAGCACATCCGGCAGTCGAGGTTG
>CAYMQR010000452.1:0-4696 GCA_964392195.1 uncultured bacterium
CCCCGACTCCTTGGCGCGGCGGAGCAGGTCGACGCTCATGCGCTCGGCGCGGATCCCCGAGGGCGCCGACCACGTGATGCGCGGCGTGATCCGGTTGAGGCGGTCGACGAACCCCTCGAACCAGCGGTGGCTGGTCGACAGGCTCAGATCGTTGAAGACGATGTGCTCGACGCCGTATTCGGCGCGGTAGTGCTCGATCTGCCGCGCCACCTCGTCGTGCGACAGGTAGCGCTGCATCCCCCACGTCCCCGGCGCGGTGCAGAACTGACAGCGGTACGGACAGCCGCGCGTCGCGACCATCGGGATGAAGCGGCCGGTCAGGTTCACGCCGTGCATCCGGTTGCTCTGCCAGTAGCGCTCGAGCGGGACGTCGCTCCAGTCGGCGGCAGGGATCCGGTCCGGGTCCTCGAAGCGGCCCTTGGCGCGCGGGTTCACCGCCACCGCGGCCGGGCGGCGCAGGGTGACGAGGTTGGCGATGGCGTCGAGCCCCGCGGCCCCCTCGCCTCGCTCGATCGCCTCGATCACGTCGAGGAGCGGTGCCTCGCCTTCACCGACCACCACGCCGTCGAGCTCGGCCTCGCGCACCGCGAGGTCGGCGATCCCGGTCATGCCCTCGCCGCCCGCGACCATCACCAGCTCGGGCCGGCGGCGGCGGATCTCGCGCAGCAGCGCGCGCACCGGCGGGTAGCTCTGGCTGAACATCATCGACAGGCCGAGCACCTGCGTGCCGCTCGGGATCCGCTCGATCAGCTCGTCGAAGCCGAGGCCCTCGAGGTGGAAGCCGTCGCCCCACACCCAGCGGCGCTCGAGGCCCAGCCCGACCCCGTCGATCACGTGGGTGTCGTGCCCGGCGGCGCGGCAGCTCCCGGCCAGCAGCGCCAGGCGCAGCGGCGGCATCGTGTTGTTCCCGGCGCTCGCACCCATGAGCGGGTCGAACGGCACCATCAGAGTCACTCGGGCCATGGCGGACGGGCTCCCCTCAGGCGGGTGGGGCGAGGAATCGCTCGAGGTCGACGACCACGCCGCCGGACTCGTCGAGGAAGGTCAGGCGCCGTCCGTCCCGGGACAGCGCGATCGGCTGGATGCGGGTCCCGACGAACGCGCGCCTGCGCTCGCCGAGCTCGTCGCGATCGAGCGCGAGCAGCTCGCCGGTGAGGAAGTTGCCGGCGTAGATCAATCCACGTTCCGGGTCGAGGGCGAGGTGGCGGATGCCGCGCCCCACGTCGATCGTCTTCTCGACGGACAGGTCCGCGGCGCGCACCAGCGAGATCGTGCCACCGTTCATGTCCGTCACGATCAACCGGCCACGATCCCCATCGAGCACCACCTGTCCGAGACGATGCCCCACCCGGCGGGGCGAGGTAAAGCGCACGGGAAGCCGCACCTCGCCGATCACCTCGCCGCGCTCCCGCGACCAGCGCCGGATCCGCCCCATGTCGAGGATGAACGGGTCGCCCGTGCCTCGATCGATGGCGAGGTCGCGCGCGAAGTCGCCCTCGATCCTCGTCGTGCAGGCGAGCGTCGCGAGGTCCACACCGGACACGTCGCCGGTGTCGTCGACCCACCACGCGGTGCCGCGCGTCTCGTCGACCCGCACCGTGTCGGTGGCGCGCTCGGTGCAGTAGGGCGCCCGCCGCAGCACGCGCAGCGGGTGGAGGCCGAGCTCGATCAGCTCCACGGGGCGTCCGGGCTGGAAGTTGCCGGTGATCGCGCGCTCGTTGGCGCAGTCGAGCGCCGCGAAGCGGCTGAAGCCCTCGTCGATCTCTTCAGTGGCGCCCCCGCCGCGCGGGACCAGGCGGGTCACTCCGAGCGCGCCCGTGAGGTAGGACCGGCCGTCGCACGACTCGAGGAGCGGTCCGGCGATGATGTTCCAGTTGATCGCGGGAGTGGGCGAGAGCCTCAAGCCCTCGAGGGTGCCGCGCACCGGCACCGGGACGAAGTGGACCCCCGGCGTCTTCTCGATGGCCACCGCGATCGGCCCGCTCGGCAGGTTGTAGAAGAGCCACTGGCGGGCGCGCACGCCGCACACCGCGAGCGCGACCGCGACACCCAAGGCCACGCCCGAGCGCAGCACGGGGCCGCCCAGCGCGCCCAGGAACACGAACGTGCCGATCGCCAGCGCCGCGGCGATCGCGAGCCGCGTGCCGAGCGCGAACGAGAGCGGCGGCACCACGAGCTGGAATCCGCCGACCACCAGCGCGACCAGCGCCCACCGCGCCGGCCGCCCCGCGCTCTCGCCGGCGCGCAGCCACGTGGCGCACGCGGCGGCCACGACGGCCGCATAGGCGAGGTCCGATCGGCGCGTGTACGGGACGTAGGCCTCGACCAGCGCCGCGCAGCCGAGCACCACCGCGTAGTAGAGCGCGCGCGTCACCGTCGTCACGGCCGGACGCGAGGATCCCCATCGCGCCACCCGCGGAGCGAGCGCCGCGGCGGGCAGCGCCCACACGAAGCTGAACGGCGGCGCGTGGGCCGCGGCGAGCAGGCCGTACCCCGCGCGCGTCCGCGCTGCGGCGAGGCGCCCGGCTCGAGCGGTGCCGCTCACGCGGACGGCTGGGCCACGAGCGGGCGATCGGCGGCGAGCGGTACGCGGGCGCGACCGAGCCGCTCGCGCACCCAGCGCCCCACCTCGACGCGATAGAGCCGCGTGTAGCGCCGCGGCATCGAGCGCACCGCCGGCCACGGGCGCCGATCGAGCCCGCTCGCCCAGCGAACGCGCTCGATCATCTGGTGCGCGAGGCTCAGCGCCACGTGCGGCAGCGTGACCGTCACGCCGGGAGTCGGCAGCCAGCGATAGAGCCGGTGGGCGAGCACGAAGCGGTTCACGCGCCGCGGCAGGAAGAGCAGGAGCATCAGGAAGAAGTAGAGCTGGCGCTTCTCTCGCGGCGCGTGCGGATCGCCGCGGTAGTAGCTGCCGAGCTCGGCGCGCTCGGGCACGTGCTGGATGTCGTCCGCGTCGACCGCGCCGAGGGCGATCGCTTTGTCCACCATCTCGGTGCCCGGATAGATCTGCAGCCAGTAGAACTTCGCCGTGTCGGGACGATGCTCGTTGTAGAATTCCGCCATGCGCACGAGGTCTTCGTTGGTCTCGCCGGGCAGGTTGACGATGTTGTCCACGTCCACCCACACGCCGTTCGAGCGCAAGCTGCCGATGGCGTCGGCGATCCGGACGTTCGACTCGTTCCGGCGCAGCACCCCGCGCCTGAGCTCGGCGGTCAGCGTCTGAACGCCCATGTCCACCTTGGCGCAGCCGGCGAGCGCCAGCAGCCGCGCGATCTCGTCGTTCACGAAGTTGGGGTGGACGAGCGCCAGGAACGGCACGCCGATCTCGTCGCGGTAGCGCGGCGCGAACTCGCGCAGCCACGGCAGGTTCCAGGTGAAGATCTCGTCGCAGAACCACACCGCGCGGTAGTCGTGGACGGCGCGCGCCGAGCGCAGCTCGCGGAGCAGGTCGTCGACGCTGCGCGCGCGCAGGTAGCGGCGGTCGTCCTGGTAGAGCGCCTGCAAGCGGTTCTCGATGCAGAACGTGCACCGGTACGCGCAGCCGCGGCTCGCGATCGCGAGGTAGAGATCGCCGGGCGCCATCGGCGTGCCGGCGAACAGCGACTTGTCGGGGAAGGGCAGGCTGTCGAGGTCCTGGACCAGCGCGCGCGGCGCGTTGGCGATCACGTTGCCGGCGGCGTCGCGCGCCCACACGTTGGGGATGTGCGTGGTGTCGGCGCCGCGCGCGAGCGCGTCGGCGAGGTCGACCGCCGCGTCCTCGCCCTCGCCGACGCACGCGAAGTCCAACACGCGCTCCGCCATGACGCGCTCGGGCGCGAGGGTGGGGTGCGAGCCACCCGCCACGATCGGCACGCCGAGGTGCTCGCGGATCGCCCCCGCGAGGTCGAGGAACCACGACCAGTTGTGGGTGAGGACCGAGAACGCGACCAGATCGGGCCGCGTCCGTGCGACCGCGTCGAGGACCTCGGCGCGGCGCGAGAAGAGCCGCCCGAGCGGCGCGATCGAGATCGCGCTGTCCTGGAACAGGCGAGGGTCGAACACCAGGCGCGTCTCGTGACCCGCGCGCCGGAGCGCGGCGGACACGTATTCGATCCCGAGCGCCTCGTACTCGGGGTAGACGAAGGTGACTCGCACGGCGGCAGGATACGGACGCGCTCTCCGGCGGGTCAAGGAAGCGCGCCGGCGGGTGGTGGGTCGGTCTCGCCGAGGGGCCACTTTCGAGTCGCGAGGGTCCGGGGGCCCATCGGCGGGCACGGCTCGCCCGCTCTCGACCCCGGTCGGGCGGAGGCTCGCCTGCGCTGCGGCCGCGCGAATGGGGCTCACGGCCCACGAGACGAGCGTGGAGCGCGGCCGCAGAGCGCCCTTCGACGGGCCCCCGGCCCCTCACGCCTCGCGAGGGTCGGCGCGAGCACGACCCGCTACGCGCCGGCGGGGAGCGCGTGGGTGGGGCGCCCGTGAGCCTGGCGATCCCCGCCGAGAGCCGCCTCGGACGAGCGCGCGCGACGCTCGCCACCACGGTGTGGCTCGGCGGAGTGGTGTTCTCGTTCGCCCTCGCGCTCTCGCTCGGGAAGGGCCAGGGACAGGCGTTCGGGACGTGGCTGGCGGGGCGCGGGGTGCTGCCGCTCGAGCTCGGTCTCGGTCTCGGCTCGGTGCTCGGCATGGCGGTGGCGGCGTCGGCCGTGCAGCTCGCCGC
>CAYMQR010000453.1:0-4692 GCA_964392195.1 uncultured bacterium
TGCCGTTGTGGATGACGTAGACGTTGCCGCCGCAGTCGCCGTGGGGATGGGCGTTCTCGGTGGACGGCTTGCCGTGGGTCGCCCAGCGGGTGTGCGCGATGCCGGCCTTGGCCGAGCAAGGCGTGGCGTAGACCACCTTCTCGAGCTCGCGGACCTTGCCCTTGGCCTTGTCGACGCGCAGCTCACCGTTCTCGAGCAGCGCCACCCCCGCCGAGTCGTAGCCGCGGTACTCGAGCCGGTGCAGCCCGTCGAGGAGAATGGGCAACGCGGGCTTGTGGCCCAGGTAACACACGATTCCGCACATGGATGAGCGCCTTTCTCGCCGCGAGCCGGCCGATCGGCACGTAAACTACCGTTCACCACTCGGGCCGGGCAAGGCGGGCGGAGGTTCGCCCGCGCGCGACCAGGCGCGCTGACACCTCCGGTCGAAGATCGTAGAGTGCGCGCCGCGCGTGAGGCTGGCCCAGGCCCGCGCAGCACCCGGAGGCGCACCGTGAGCACGAGTTCCCCGGTCCCGATCGCGGAGGGCCTGTTCCGCCTCGGCCCTGCCGGCCCTCGGCTGCTTGCGAGCCGCTGCGACGCATGCGGCGAGGTGGCGTTCCCCAAGCAGGGGAGCTGCCCGGCGTGCACGGGCCGCGAGGTCACCGAGATCGAGCTCTCGACCTGCGGCACGCTCTGGACGTGGACGATCCAGCGCTTTCCGCCGCCGATCCCCTACGTGCCCCCACCGGGCGGCTTCCGGCCGTACGGAGTCGGCTACGTCGAGCTGCCCGAGGGCGTGAGAGTGGAGGCGCGGCTCACCGAGAGTGATCCGGCGCGGCTCCGGATCGGCATGGAGATGGAGCTGATCCTGGAGACGGTGGCGGTCACGAAGGACGGCCGCGACACCGTGACCTTCGCCTTCCAGCCCACTACCGAGGGCGCGCGATGAACGTCTCCATCATCGGTATCGGGCTCTACCCGTTCGGCCGCCACGACGGCGTCTCGGCGATGGAGATGGGCGTGACCGCCGCGCGCACCGCCCTCGCCGACGCGGGCGTGGGCTGGAAGGACGTCCACCTCGCCTTCGCCGGCAGCCTCGAGACGCTCCAGCCCGACGCGATGATCAAGTACCTCGGGCTCACGGGCATCCCCTTCACCACGCTCTTCAACGGCTGCGCCACCGGCGGCAACCTGATGCTCAACGCCGCCAACGCGATCCTCGCCGGCCAGGGCGACGTGGCGGTGGTCGTGGGGCTCGACAAGCACCCGCGCGGTGCGTTCTCGGTGGGCTCCACGCTGGAGGGGCTCGGCCTCGGCCAGTGGTACGGCACCACCGGGCTCGCGCTCAACCCGCAGTTCTTCGCGATGAAGACCCAGCGCTACATGCACGACCACGGCATCACCGCGGACACGCTGCACCGCACTGCGGTGAAGGCGTTCAAGAACGGCTCGCTCAACCCCAACGCGTGGCGGCGGACCGAGCTCTCCTTCGAGGAGGTCGCGAATTCGCCGCTGGTCTGCGATCCGCTGCGCAAGTACCACTTCTGCTCGCCGAGCGAGGGCGCCGCGGCGCTGGTGCTGTGCCGGAGCGACGTGGCGGCGCGCTACACGTCGAAGAGCGTCCAGATCCGCGCCGACGTGTTCCGCACGCGGCTTTACGGCGCCTTCGAGACGCTCAGCCCGTCCAAGCCCGTGAAGGACGTGCCCTCGCCCACCGTGCAGGCGTCGCGGGCGGCGTTCGGGATGGCCGGCGTCGGTCCCGAGGACGTGCGGGTGCTGCAGGTCCAGGACACCGAGGTCGGCCACGAGGTCATGCACTTGGCCGAGAACGGCTTCTGCAAGGACGGCGAGCAGGAGAAGCTGGTCCGCGAGGGCGCAACCGCGATCGGCGGCAAGCTGCCGGTCAACACCGACGGCGGGCTGCTCGCCAACGGCGAGCCGATCGGAGCGTCGGGACTGCGGCAGATCTTTGAAGTGTGCGTGCAGCTCCGCGGCGAGGCCGGCGCGCGCCAGGTGCCCGGCTCGCCGAAGGTCGGCTACACGCAGGTCTACGGCTTCCCCGGCGTGAGCTGCGTGACCGTGCTCAGCCGCTGACGGCGGCCCGACGGGAGTCGGGCCCTCCGAGGGGTCGGAGGGACGGCCTCCTGGCCGTCCGCCGGCGTTGACTTGACCGCCACGGCGGTCGACCATGTTAACGATGTTAGCGAGTGCGCAACGGACCGCGGCGGGGGTGGTGCTCGCGATCGTGAGCGCGTGCATCAGTGCGTGCTCGTCGTCCTCGTCGACGCCGCCCGACTCGCTGCCCAGGCTCGCGGCCTCGGGACGCGACCTCGTCGATCCCGACGGCCGGGTGGTGATGCTGCGCGGGGTGAACCTGGGCTCGTGGCTCTTCCACGAGAACTGGATCTCGAACGTCGACTACCCCCTCCACGGCCGCATCCACGTGCTCGCTCCCGAGAGCGGCATCGCCGCCGAGACCGACGCCGCGCTGCGCGAGGTCGGTCCGTCGGGCGCGGACGGCTGGCTCGAGCGCTTCCGCGCCGCGCTCGCGCGCCGCATCGGCGCCGATCGCACCGACGCCTTCCTCGCCGAGGTCGCTCGCTACCCGGTGGTGTTCGACGACTCCGACCGCGCCATGCGCGCGCTCCTCGAGGAGCGCTTCGGCATCGAGGGCCGCGATGAGCTCCTCGACGTGTTCTGGGGAGCCTGGATCCGCGAGGCGGACCTGGCGTGGGTCGCGAGCCAGGGGTTCAACGTGGTCCGCGTGCCGATGACCTACCGGAGCCTGGTGATCGCCTCCGACGGCAACACGCCCACCGAGCTCACGTGGAACGAGGCGGCGTTCCGGCGCCTCGACCAGCTCCTCGCGTGGTGCGACCGCTACGGGCTCTACGCCGTCCTCGACCTCCAGGAGTCGCTCGGCGGCCACAACGACTACGCGGGTCCGCCCGAGCTCTACACCAACCCCCGCAACCAGGAGCTCACCGTCGCGCTCTGGGAGGAGCTCTCGCGGCGCTACGCGCGGCGCTCGGTGGTGGCCGCGTACAGCCTGCTCGCCGAGCCCTTCGGCGCGCCCGACACCGCCGCCCGCGACGCCATGTACGACCGCCTCGTGACGGCGATCCGCGCCCGCGGCGACGACCACCTGCTGGTGATCCACGACGGCTTCTTCGGCCTCGGCACGCTGCCTGAGCCCGAGAGCCTGGGCTGGACCGGCGTCGTCTACTCGACCCACCTCTTCGAGTTCGGCGTCGGCACCACCCTCGAGTACCAGCTCCTCTTCGCGCTCTACGACGTGCTCTTCAACCAGGCGCAGGCGCGCCAGCAGGTCCCCTACTACATCGGCAGCTTCTCGACGTTCGAGGACGCCGACTTCGCGTACCGCGGCGCCGAGCTCGCCACGGCGCTCTTCAACCGCTCCGGCTGGTCGTGGTCGGTGTGGACGCTCAAGCGGATCGACGATCCGATCGACCAGGCGCTCTTCGGCACCACGACCTCGTGGGGCGTCCTCGGCCGCCTCGCCTCGCCCTTCGAGCGCCCCGATCTCTACCGCGACTCGTTCGACGACCTCTCGCGCAAGCTCGCCGCGTACGCGGACCTCGACCTCGAGCCCAACGAGCGGCTGCGGGCGATCCTGGCGGACGCCGCCGCCGCGCCGTGACGTCGCGCGCCGCGCGGGTCCTGGGCGGGCTCGCGCTGGCGCTCGGCTGTGACGCCGGCGGCGCGAGCGCTCCACCGCCGGCGGTGGATTCGCCGTGGCCGATGCACACCATCGACGACCGCTTCCGCGGCTCGAACGCCCTCGGCCCCGGCGACGTGAACGGCGACGGCCTCACCGACTACGTCACCAACTACGAGTTCGACCAGCGCTACGTGGTCGCGCTCCACCCGCCCCGCGGCGCGGACCCGCGCCTACCGTGGGCCACCGTGATCGCCCACCAGCCGCCGGCGCTGGCGGACGGGCAGCAGTTCGACTCGGAGAGCGCCTCGCTCGCCGACCTCGACGGCGACGGCAACCTCGACGTGGTCGCCACCCAGGGCGGCCACGCCACGCCGTTCTGGGAGGGCTACGCGCCGGGCGTGCGCATCGTGTGGGGTCCGCCGCGCGAGCGGGTGCTCGATCCCGCCGCGTGGGTGGACGGCGGGCGGGTCCCGGCGACGGTCGGAGTCGGCCACCTGCTCTGGCAGGTTCCGTACGACGTGAACGGCGACGGCGCCGTGGACGTGTTGTTCGGCGGGCGCGTGCTCTTCGACACCGGCGCGCGCGGAGCGGTGCGCTGGCTGGAGGCGCCGGGCGAGCCGGCGCGTCGCCGCGACCTCGGCGCGTGGTCAGAACACACCATCGACGCCGACCAGCTCGACGGCCACGGCTTCGTCCTCGAGGACGTCGACGACGACGGCGACGCCGATCTCGTCGACGCCAACGCCGACTTCGACACCCCCGAGGACCAGGAGACGGTCCACTGGTACGAGAACCCCGGGCCCGCCGACCGGGCGGCGCAGCGCGCGCCGTGGCCGAAACACGTGATCTACCAGGGGCCCGAGCTCGACGCGAAGCCGCAGCTCGCGGTCGCCGACCTCGACGGCGACGGGCTCACGGACCTGTTGACCGCGTCGCGCGACGCGATCTGGTGGTTCCGCAAGACCGCGGCGAGCCCGCCGCGCTTCGAGCGCGTGGTGATCCCCAAGCCGGCCGAGGCGACGTATTTC
>CAYMQR010000454.1:0-4686 GCA_964392195.1 uncultured bacterium
CCCCAGAGCCGGCCCGGCGCTGTCCGCGCGTCAGCGGCGCGCGAGCATCCTCGCGGTGGCGTGCCGGGTCACCTCGGCGAAGCTCATCAGCCCGAGCTTCTCCTGGATGCGCACCCGGTGGGTCCTGCTCATTCGAGCCCGCCGCTTCTGGCACACTGAGCGATCGATGGTGCCGATCGCCGAGAGCGGAGACCCGCGCGCCCTGGAGCGCTGGACCTTCGCGCTCGAGGCGATGCGCATTCCGTTCACGCTCACGCCGGCGGGCGACGAGTCGGACGAGATGGTGCTGTGGGTGAGCCGCGACGACGCGGCGCGCGCCCACCGCGCGGTGGTCGAGCTCGACCTCGAGGACGGCACGCTCTCCGCGCACCGCCCGGCGTCCGCGACACCCTCGGCGCCGGCCCACGAGAAGCCGGCTGACGGCGCGGCCGCGGGCTCCGCGGTGGCCTGGTCGATCGGCGCGGTGTGGCTGTTGATGCTGTCGATGCTCGCCCAGACCTACGTGCCCGGCTGGGAGGAGCGCGGCATCCTCGACGCCGCGGCATTCCGCGGTGGTCAGCTCGAGCGCGCCGTCACCGCCGTCACGCTCCACGGCAGCGTGATCCACCTCCTCGCTAACTCGGCCTTCCTGCTGATCTTCGGCATCGCCACCGTGCGCCACGTGGGCGCCGGGCTCGGCGCGGCGATCGCGGTCGGCGCGGGCGCACTCGCCAACGTGGTGAGTGCCCTGGCCCACGGCGCGGGCTTCCGCTCGCTCGGCGCCTCGGGGGCGACGTTCGCGCTGCTCGGGCTCGCGGCGGCGCTCGCGGTCGAGCGCCGGCCCCACGACGCGGTGGTGCGGTGGCTGCCGGCGGTCGGCGCCGCGCTCGGGCTGCTCGCGTTCACCGGCGTCGCGCCACGGACGGACCTGGTCGCGCACGCGGCGGGGCTCGCGCTCGGCTTCGCCGCCGGCCTCGCCGTACCGTGGCTCGCGAGGTGCGAGGCGAGCCGGGTGCGGGCCGTGGGGCGCGCGGCCGGCGCGGTCACCGCCGCGGCGGTCGTGGTGGCGTGGGTCACCGCGCTGCTGCGCTGAGCGGATCGCGTCAACGCGCTGTTGCTCGAACGGCCCGCTCGCGCCAGGCTCGGCCCGCGTCCCCGCCCGGTCCGGAGACTCCATGACCGCCTCCCGACTCGCCGTCCCCGTCCCCGTCCTCGCGCTCGTGCTCGCGCTCGTCGTGGCGGCGGCGTCCGCGGCGCACGCCCGGACCGCGAAGAACGGCAAGAACGCGAAGAGCGGAGACTGGGTGCGGCTCGCGAAGGTCCGCCTCGGCCTCCTCGAGAAGCGCGAGACGCTCCACGTGAGGACCGACCGCGCGGTGCGCAAGGTGCGCCTGCGCGTCGCGAACGTGGGTGTGGTGCTCAACGACGTCTCCATCCACTTCGAGGACGGCGACGCGAAGCGCACCGACCTCTTCGCCGGGTTCGTGGCGGCCGGCGGCCAGACGCGGGCGCTCGACCTCGACGGTCAGACCCGCGTCATCGACGAGGTGCGCATCGCCGCCGAGACCCGCGCCCGGGCGCTCGGCACCGCCGAGATCGAGCTGTGGGGCTTGCCGTGAGCCACCGGCGCGGACGACGCGGGTGGCTTGACCGCGGTCGTTTTGGTACCCTCGCCGCCGCCCGGCGCAGCGTCCGCCCGTCGTCCGACATCCACCGGAGGCCCGTGATGAACCCCCTGCATCGCACCCTGCTCGCCACCTCGGTCGCCGTGTTGCTCGGCTCCTCGACCGCGTGCGAGTCGTTCTCGGACAGCTCGGCGAGCGTCTCGGACTTCGTGTCGAGCCCGGTCACGTCGCTCTCGCGCAGCTCGAGCCCCGAGATCGGCTATCGCGAGGCCGTCCGCGACTACGTCGCCGGGCAGGTCCGCTCGGGCGGCGCGCCCGCCGCCATCCTCGCCGGGCTCGCCGAGACCGCGAAGCGCCACGGCGTGAGCGACTACGAGTCGAACCAGTCGACCTACCGTGGCATCGGCGCCGGCCTCAAGAAGGCCGGCCACAACCAGACCGGCGTCGACACCTTCGCCGCCGCGGTCGCCAAGACGCCCGAGCAGTCGCGCTGGATCCAGCGGGGCTACGAACAGGGCGCGTGACGGCCCCGCGCTGGCCCGGCCGGTCACTCGCGCTCGCGGCGCTCGCCGCCGCGGCGCTCGCGTGCACGGCCGGCGCCGCGCGCGCCGCGGCGGAGCGCGGCGCGCCTCCTCCCGACGCGTTCGACTACCTCTACGCCGAGCCCAACTCGGGCGCGGCGAGCGGCGGCCACGTCGCGCTGCGGATCGGCGAGCACGTCCATCACTTCCAGCAGGTCGAAGGCGGCGCGCTGCGGCTCTTCCGGGTCGACGCCGCGCGCTTCGACCACTCCTACCGCGCGCTCGGCAACCGCACGCTGACCGCCACCCACGTGGTGGTCGGCGAGGACGCGGCCGAGGAGCTGCGCTGGGCGTTCGAGAGCTACCGCCAGCGCCAGGACGCCGACTTCGACGTCCTCGACGAGCGGCGCCGCGATCGCGCGCTCCTCGCGAGCTTCGGCGGCGGCGACGCCTGGGCCATCGAGGCGAGCGGCTACTTCGCCGCCGACGAGGGGGCCGCCGCCGGCGCGGGCTACGACGCCACCCGCGCCGGCCTCGACGCGCTCAGCCGGGTGGCCGAGCGGATCGAGGCCGAGCGTGGCGCGGGCTACCTCGCCCGCCGCGCCGGCGAGCTCGCGGCGGCGATCGCGCACCTCGGCGGCGACGCGGCGACGCTCGGCCCCGGCGTCGCGCGCCGCTACACCGACCTCGCGAGCGAGTGGCTCGCCGTCGAGCTGCTCCGCGCTCCGGCGCCGCTCGCGCCGGGGAGCTGGGTGTCGCTCGACGCTCCCGGCTGGACGCTCGACGCGGACGATCGCGCGCAGCTCGGCGCGATCGCGAGCGCGATCGCCGACGCTGCCGTCTCCCTCGCCGGTTCGAGCCGACCCGATCGCGGCTTCCCGATGCTGGTGGCGCTGGCGCGGCTCGAGGCGCTGGAGCGCTCGGTCGCGAGCGGGCGCTGGGTGCTCCTCGACCCGTCGCGGGGCGACGAGGACGTGGTGCCGGCCTCCGAGGTGCGATCGAACGAGGCGCCGCTGCGGCGCATCCTCGCCGAGCGCGGCGAGGACTTCCGCCTCGCGCGCGAGGCGCTCCTCGCCCCCGAGTCGTGGGACGAGAGCCGGCTGAGCCGCCTCGAGCTCGCGGGCGCGGCGTGGGCGGCGCTCGACGACGCGCTCCGCCGCGGCACGCCGCTCCCCGTCCCGACCACGCTCCAGGTGCCGAGCCGGACCGCCGCGACGCGCGCCCTGCCGCGGCCAGCGCTCGCCGCCGAGGCGCTGCACGCCGCCGGGGACCGCGCGGCGTGGGCCGAGGCCGAGTGGCTCGCGACGCTGCGCCAGCGCTACCCCTACGACCTCGTCACCCGCAACTGCGTGACCGAGCTCTTCACGGTGCTCGCGAGCGTCCCGCTCGCCGCCCAAGTCGACCCCGCGGGCCCGCTCCAATTCGTGCCGCTCGCCGGCAGCCTCGCCGTCCAGTCGGCGTTCGCCGGCAGCCCGAGCGAGCTGCGCCCGTCGTACCGGGTGCGGGCCATCGACGCGCTCGCGCGCTGCGACGGCTCGGCGCTCGCCACCGGGCTGCGCGAATCGTCGACGGTCACGGCGCGCAGCTACGCGCCCAACGACGCCGATCCGCTGTTCCTCTTCTTCACCGGCGAAGCGGCGCCGGTGCGGCCGGTGCTGGGCGCGTTCAACCTCGCGCTCGGCGTGGGAGGCACGGTGCTCGGCGCGCTGGCGGCGCCGTGGGACGGCGGCACGCTGCTCCGGCGCGGCTGGGAAGGCGTGATCTTCAGCGTTCCCGAGCTCGCCTTCGTGAGCCTGCGGCGCGGCACGATCCCGTTCGCGCCGGTGAGCTGGGAGTCGGACCTCGCGACGCTGTGCGAGACGACGCCCGGGTCGTAGGGCCACGGCGATCGTCCGCCGCAGGTCCGCGTCGCCGCGGTCGCGCGCTAGGATGGTCGGCCCGCGTTCGCGCCCGGAGACGCCCCGCCCAGGACCGCCACCCGTGAACTGCTCCGCACTCCGCTCGCCGCTGCTCGCCGCGCTGTCGCTCGCCGCCACCCTCGCCACCGCCTGCGGAGGCGGCGGAGATGGCGGCGGATCGAGCGGCGAGGTCGCGCCGAGCGCGGCCTACGCTTCGCGCAAGGCGTCCTACCTCGAGCATTGCCTCGCCAACACCGACGCCACCCGCGGCAGCATCTACGCGCAGGCCTGCACCGCCTACGCGGGCCTGAGCGACTACCACGTCGAGGAGATCCGCGAGATCCTCGCCGAGCTCGACTCGCGTTCGGGCTCGGTCGACTTCCACATCCAGCCGCTGCTTCGCGTCCTCTACTTCGATCGCCGCACACCGAGCCTCCCCGACGACCTGCGCGACGAGATCGAGGCGACGCTGCTGCGCTTCAAGTACTGGCTCGACGAGCCCGGCCCGGACGACCTGGTGTGGTGGTCGGAGAACCACCAGATCCTCTACCACGCGGCCGAGCTCCTCGCCGGCCAGCTCTACCCCGACGAGGTCTTCAGCAACGCCGGCATGACCGGTCGCGAGCACGTCGCCCACGCGACCGAGCTGCTCGACCGCTGGCT
>CAYMQR010000455.1:0-4638 GCA_964392195.1 uncultured bacterium
CTGGCGGGCGTAGCTCGCGTCGAGCTGCTCGAACTCGCGGAACAGCCGCTCGCGATCCTCGGCGCGGATGCCGATGCCGGAGTCGACCACCGAGACGCACACGTAGGGCGCCGTCTCGGGGACCCGCGGCTGGGATCCGCGCACGTCGCCGGCGAGGCGCGCGATCGCGCGCACCGCGCCCGCCTCGGGAGTGAACTTGATGGCGTTCGAGAGCAGGTTGTAGAGCACCTGGCGGAACTTCGCGGGGTCGGCGTGGAGGGTCGGAAGCGGGCCCGCGGTCTCGATCTCGAGGCTCACGTTCTTCTTCGCGGCGAGCGCGCCGACGATGCCGCGCGCGTCCTCGAGCACGGTCGCCACGTCGACCGGGGCCACGTCCAGTTTCATGTGGCCGGCCTCGATCTTGGAGAGGTCGAGGATGTCGTTGATCAGCTGGAGCAGGTGCTTGCCGCTGGTGAGCACGTTGCCCACGTAGCGGAGCTGCTTGGGCGCGAGCGGTCCGAAGGTCTGCTCCTGGAGCAACTCGGAGAAGCCGATGATCGAGTTGAGCGGCGTGCGCAGCTCGTGACTCATGTTGGCGAGGAACGCGGACTTGGCGCGGTTGGCGGCCTCCGCCGCGAGCCGCGCCTGGCGCAGCTCCTCCTCGGCCTCGCGGCGGCGCGTGATGTCGCGAGCCGCGACGATCACGCCGGCGACCGCCGGGTCGTCGAGGAGCAGGCGTGCGGCGGCCTCGAGGTAGCGCCACGAGCCGTCGCGGTGGCGGAAGCGGAAGTCGCGCGCCGCGGTCGAGCCGGGCTCGATCCCCTGCGAGAAGAGCTCCCACACCGAGCGCTTGTCGTCGGGGTGCAGGTACTCGAACACGCTGCGCCCGATCAGCTCGCCGGGCGGGTGGCCCAGTAGCGAGCGCACCGCCTCGTTCACGAAGCGGAACCTGGCGTCCACGCCGAGCACCGCGATCACGTCCGAGGTCTGGTCGATGAGCGCGTGGAAGTAGCGCTCCCGCTCGCGGCTGGTGGTCTGGCCGCGCTCCAGGTCGGCGAGCATCTGGTTCGCCGAGGAGGCCAGCAAGGTGATCTCGTCGTTGCCGCGCACCGTCACCCGGCGGCGCGCGTCGCCACTCGCGCCGATCGCCTCGAGCTCGCGCTCGAGGCGCTGGATGGGCGCGACCACCGCGCTGCGCATGACGCCCACCACCACCAGCCCGAAGGTGAGCCCGCCACCGATCAGCCAGAGCAGCGTCTGGCGCGTCGCGGCGCGGCCCTGGTTGTAGAGATCCCGCGGCTTGTCGACTCGAACCACCAGCGCCGGTGAGCCGTCGACGTCGTCGAGGAGCGCATAGCCGGCGACGGTGTCGTCGCCGAGGGCGTGCACCACCACCGGGTGGCGCTGATCGGCGCGCGGCGCCGCGCCGATCTCGGCGAACGCGCGCTGCATGTCGGGCGGCATCGCCGCATCGCCCACGCGGTGGAGGGTGATCCGCACGTGCGCGAGCTCGGCCACCTCCGCGACGTCGGCGCCGGTGAGGAACCGCCCCCACACCAGGGACCCCCGGCTCGGGCCTTCGTGGCTGGTGGTGAGGATCGGCTGCGACGCCACCGCCAGGATGCCTTCGGGGACGAGCAGGAATCCCATCACCTGTTCGGTGGGCGCGTGGTGCGTCACGAACCGGCGTCCCGCGGCGAGGTGCGGCAGCACGCTCGGGGGAAACGGCACCACGTTGGGCGTGCCGCGCACATCGTCGATGGCGCGGGTGAAGACGAGCTCGCCCTCGGTCGAGACGTAGGCCATCCAGTGGATGCCGAGGTCCTTGAGGGTGATCCCGCCCGAGATGTTCTCCTCGAGGTAATGCGGGTCGCGGTCCTCCATGTAGTCGTACGTCGCGGTCCACGAGGCCCAGTCGTTGAGGTGGCTCTGGAGCGCGTTCACCCGGTCCCACAGCAGGTTCTCGGCGCGGCCCACGTCGCGCTCGGTGTCGTGGATCTCGAACCGTGCGTAGCTGGTGAGCAGCGTCTGGCGCCACAGCCCGAAGAGCAGCGCCACCAGCAACAGCAGCGGCAGGCAGATGCCGAGCAGCGTCTTGTGCGAGAGGGTCATGCGCGGTGGACGTCGAGGCAGAGGCTGCGGGCGAGGTCTCAGTCCGCGCCGCTCAGCGCGAGCTTGTTGCGGGCCATCTTTCCGAGCTTGGTGCGGCCGCCCTTGGCGATCACTTCCTCGAGCAGCTCCACCCCGAGCGGCTGGCCACGCTCCGCGAAGTGGAAGCCCACGTGGTAGAGGTCCTCGAGCGAGAGCGCCTTGTCCTTGCGCAGCGCCGCGCCGACGTCGAAGCCGCGGCTCGCGAGCTGGGCGAACGTGGAGAGCGACGAGTCGCTCGGCCGGAGCGCGCCGCCACGCTCGCTGCTGGCGCGGACCAGCTCGAGCGAGGCGCGCTGGTAGCGGTCCTCGTCGCTCGCCTGGTCGGAGCGGCCGAGCACGGCGAGCGTGCGCAGCGCGTCGTCGAGCTTGCCGCTCTTGCGCTGCTTGGCCGCGAGCGCGCGCAGCTCGTCGGCGACCGCGCCCGGCTCGGCCATGCGGGCCGCATCGAGGATCGCCTCGGCGCCCGCCTCGCCGCTCGCGAGGCGCTCGATGCCGACGACCCGGAGCTGCTTCCTGAGGGCCGGACTGAGCTCGCGAAGCCGCGGCGCGAGCGCCTTGGCGAGGAGCTTGGCGCGATCGGCGTCGGTGGCGGCGGTGAGCGCCTTGGCCAGTGGCGCGCCGACGTCCGGCTTGGAGGCTAGCAGCGACACGGCCAGCTCGGCGCGGCGGCGCTCACCCTTCTCGGCCACGCCCACCAGCACCTTCGCGGCGCCCGGGTCCTTCTGCCGGCCGAGGTGCTCGATCGCGAGCCGCGCGCGGTCGAAGTCGGGGTGGTCGGCGAGCTTGCGGATGCGCTGCGCCTGATCGGCGGAGAGCGCGAGCCCACCGAGGGTGAGCAGCGCGGTCTGGGCCAGCGCGCGGTCGTCGGCGCACGCCGCCGACACCAGCGCGTCGACGAGCTCGGTGGTCGGCGTGGCGGAGCCGGCGAGCGCGAAGCGCAGCGCGATGATCGCCTCCTGGCGCACCGCGGGGGGCTGATCGGACGCGCTCGCGCAGTCGACGAGCGTGGGGATGGCCTTCGGATCCTCGAGGAAGCCGAGCACCTTGACCGCGGCGGCGACCGCTCCCGGGTGCTCGCCGACCTTGCGCTGCGCCTTGAGGAACCGCTCGGTCTCGGCGAGGTATTTCTTGCGCTGCGCGGCGTCGGCCGCGCGCACCTGGTGGCGGATCGCGAGCGCCGCCTGCGGGTCACCCTCGGAGGCGAGCATGCCGTCGAGGAGCGCAGTGAACGCCTCGGCGCCGCCGAGCTCACCGAGCAGGCGGCTCAGCGCGCGCTGCTCGTCCGGTGGCGCCTCGCTCATGCGCTCGCGCACCAGCGGCACGATCGCCTCGCCCATCGCCGCAAGCGCGCGTTCGGCGGCCTGACGGACCTCCGGGTCGCGCGACGTCACGAGGGGGAGGATCACGGGCGCGGCCTTTTTCGGGGCGAGCGCGGCGATGGCGTCGAGGGCGTGGCGCACCAGGACCGGCTCGCCGCTCGCTACCAGCCCGAGCAGGCCGTCGACCACCGCAGGACCCTTCGCGCCGATCGCGCCGAGCACGATCGCCGCGGCGATCCGGCGCTCGGTGGCGGGGTCGCGGAGGAGAGCGACGATCCTGTCGACGTCGGTCATGATCTCGACCGCGAGGAAAGTGGATTTCCCGCGTCGCGGCGCCATCTTGCACGCCCCGGCCGGGCGCTCGCAAGGGTTGTCGCGCGAGCGGACACTGCGCCTCGAGCCCGCCGCTCCGTCGGCGGGAAGCCGCTCGATCGCCTGCACCCGACGAAGCGCGCGCCTCCACGGACGGGGCGGGGGTCTGGAACCCGCGCGAAGCGGCGCCGAGGGACCGGCGCCCTCCAGGCGGGCGGGGGTCTGAAACCCGCGTGCGCTTTGCGCACGCTCCCCGAGGAAACAGGTGCGCTTGATTTCGACCGCTAAGCGATCGAAGTCACGCCGGCTTCCCCCACAGGAAGCCCTGGCCGTAGGAGACGCCGAGCTGGAGGAGGATGCGCAGCTCTTCGCGGTTCTCGATACCCTCGGCCACCACGTCCGCGCCCAGCACCTTGGCGACGTGGAAGATCCGCTTGAGCATGGTGGCGCGTGACGGGTCGTTGCCGATCCCGGACACCACCTTGCGGTCGATCTTCACGATGTCGGGCTCGAGGAGCACCATCGACTCGAGGCAGCTCCGGCCGAAGCCGACGTCGTCGATCGCGATCAGCACGCCGGCGCGCTTGAGCTCGCTCACCGGCTCGCGCAGGTACGACGGGTCGCCGATGATCTGCTGCTCGCTGATCTCGATGCAGTAGCTCGAGCGCGGCCGGTTCGCCGGGAACACCTCGAGCAGGTGCTGCACCGGGATGTCGATCATCGTCGACGGCAGCAGGTTGATGTGGAACCGCAAGCTCGGGTCGCGGTCGGCGGTGGCGGCGATCGCGGTCTTGAAGCAGTGGTGGTCCACCGGCGTGAGGATGTTGGCTTCCTGGCTGATGCGGAAGAAGTGGTCGGGCCGCTCGAACGCCGGGAT
>CAYMQR010000456.1:0-4636 GCA_964392195.1 uncultured bacterium
TCGGCGGTGTCGCCGTCGCCGGCGCTCGCGGCGCCGTCGGCGGTGCTGCGGATCAGCTTGTCGTTCGCGAGCCCGGCGCCGATCTCGCTCTCGCGCCCCGCGGCGCCGTCGATCACCAGCACGCTCGCGTCGGGATCGGTGCCCTCGTAGCGCGCGAACATCATCTTGCCCACCAGCGAGCGGTTGCCCTCGACGTAGAGGTCGCGCAGGTGGCCGCCGTCGTTGAGCGCGAACAGCACCGTGCCGCGCGACTCGCCGAGCGTCGGCCAGCCGGTCGTGCGGAGCGCTTCGCCGATCGTGCTCGCGTCGCCGCGGACGCGGTCCGGCGTGATCACGCGCTCGAGCGGCCACACCTGGCGGATCTCGGCGTCGATCTCGTCGAGGTGATCGTCGAGCTTCACCAGGTCGATGTCGTCCTTCGGCTCGACCAGGATCATCATCGGGTGGTGCTCGGGGTGCGCGTCCGACCACGCCTTGATCTCGGCGAGGCAGTCGGTGAACCAGAAGCACACCGTGCGCGGATCGACGAGCGGGATGTGGTAGACGGCGAGGCGCCCCTCCGCGAGCTGGAAGTGGACGTCGAGCTCCACCTGCCGCACGCCGTCGCGCTCGAGCTGATCGGTGAGGCTGGGCATCTCGTAGTTCCAGTCGCGGATCAGCGTGGGCAGCGGCTCGGCGGGCTTGCGGTGATAGCTGTTGTGGGTGCCCTTGGCCTGCAGGTGGTTCACGCGCAGCACCGAGTCGAGCGGGTAGCGCGCGCCGCCGCCGCTCCCGCCTCCGTCACATCCCGCGAGCGCAGCGATGAGCAGCGCCGCCACGATTCCGTCACGCAGTCGTCTCGAAGCCGTCATGCGGGCGAGCTTACCGCGAGCGCGTCCGAGTCCCGGTGGATCCGCGGGCGGCGCAGCGCCGCCCGGCCGGCTGCTATCTTCGTGCGGCTTTCCGCGGCATCCGCAGGGGGGACACGATGGCGACGCAGCAGCGCACCCACGACGTGGTGTTGTTCGGCGCGACCGGCTTCACCGGCCGGCTCACCGCCGAGTACCTCGCGGCGCGAATGGCGACGACGAAGTTCAAGTGGGCCATCGCGGGGCGCAATCGCGCCAAGCTCGACGAGATCAAGCGCGCGCTGGTCGCGATCGAGCCCAAGGCGGAGGCCGTGGCCATCCTCGAGGCGAGCGTCGAGTCGCCCGAGTCGCTCGAGTCGCTCGCGCGCTCCACGCGCGTGGTGATCACCACCGTGGGCCCGTACGCGCGCTACGGCGAGCCGCTGGTCGCGGCGTGTGCCCGCGCCGGCACCGACTACGTCGACCTCACCGGCGAGCCCGAGTTCGTGGACCGCATGCTCGAGCGCTACGACGACGAGGCGCGCAGGACCGGCGCCCGGATCGTCCACTGCTGCGGCTTCGACAGCATCCCGCACGACCTCGGCGCCTACTTCACCGTGAAGCAGCTTCCGTCCGACCGGCCCATCTCCGTCGAGGGTTTCGTCCGCGGCGGCGGCAAGTTCTCGGGCGGCACGTGGGCCTCGGCGCTCGGTGCCTTCGCCGACGCGGGCGCCTACTACAAGCGGCGCATGGCCAAGCGCGGCAAGCGCGCCGCCGGCGACGGCCGCAAGGTGCGCCCGGCCCCGGCGCGGCTGCGCTTCGACCGCGAGCTCGGCGCGTGGGTGTGCCCGCTACCCACCATCGACCCGCAGATCGTGATCCGCTCGGCGCGCGCGCTCCCCGAGTACGGCCCGGACTTCCAGTACGGCCACTACGCCGAGGTGCGCTCGCTCGCGACCCTCGCCGCGGGCGCGGTGGGGATCGGCACGCTGGTCGCGCTCGCGCAGGTACCGCCGGCGCGGCGCCTGCTGGAGAAGCTGCGTCCCTCGGGCGCGGGGCCATCGGCGGAGGAGCGCGCTCGCGCTCACTTCCGGGTGCGCTTCTTCGGCCGCGCAGGCGACCGGCGGGTGGTCACGGAGGTCCGCGGCGGCGATCCCGGTTACGGCGAGACCTCCAAGATGCTGGCCGAGTCGGCGCTGTGCCTGGCGCTCGATCGCAAGAAGCTGCCCGAGCGCGCTGGCGTGCTGACCACGGCGGTCGCGATGGGCGACCGCCTCCTCGAGCGGCTGCAGGCCGCCGGCCTCGTCTTCGAGGTGGTGTCGAAGAGCTGAGCGCGGAGCCGACGTGACGACGCTCCTCGTCGCCCTCGTCCTCGCGTTCTACGCGGTGTGGCTGCCGGGTGCGCTCTTCACGCGCCTGGCGCTGCCCGCGTCGGCGCCGTTCACCGGCCACGTCCTCGCGGCGGCGCTCGGCTTCTACGTGATGCCGGTGCTCGCCTTCGGCGCGGCGATGGCCCTCGGCACCGTGGTCTCGGTCCCGCTGGTGCTGGGCGTGGCGACGGTCCTCAACGGCGTGCTCGGCGCGCTGCTCGCGATCCGCGCGCGCCGCTCTCGCCGCGGCGAACCCGGTCCGGTCCCCACCGCGGACGACGCGCCGCGATGAGGGTGCTCGCGGTCCACGAGGACTCGAACGCCAACCTCGCGGTGGTGACCGAGCAGGGCGTGGAGTTCGCGGTCGCCGAGGAGCGGCTCTCGCGCACGCGCTTCCAGGGCGGGTTCCCGCGGCGCTCGCTCGCCGAGCTGACCGCGCGCACCGGGCTCACGATCGGCGACGTCGACGCGGTGGTGGTGGCGAACCGCTACCACGCCTACTCGCGGCTGCCGGGGGTCGAGCTGCCGACCTTCGAGCATCCGTTCCTGGGCGTCTCGCAGAAGGGGATGCTGGTTTTCCAGGATCGGCTCTTCCGCGGCGGCGCCGTGGCCAAGCTCACCGAGCGGCTCGCGCGCGGGCTGGCGAACCACCGCATGGGGCGGGTGGTGCCGATCGTCGAGCACCACACCGCCCACGCGTATTCGGCGTACGTGCCGTCGGGCTTCGACGCGTGCACGGCGGTGACCGTCGACAACTTCGGCGACGGCTACTCGTCGTCGGTGTCCGCGTGCAGGAACGGCCGCGTCGAGCGCCTCTACGGCTCGAGCGCGCTGCACTCGCCGGGGCAGTTCTACGGCGAGGTCGCGCAGGTGCTCGGCTTCCACCCGCTGCTCGCCGGCAAGGTCACGGCGCTCGCCGCGTTCGGCGACGCCGCGAAGGCGTACGGCGTCGTCGAGCCGCTCCTGGACTTGAGCGCCGACGAGAAGGACTTCGTGCTGCCGCCGCTCGCCGAGAAGCGCCGCGACGGGCGGCTCTATCGCGCCCTCGACTCCCACCGCCGCGAGGACGTCGCCGCCGCGGCGCAGCGCCGTCTCGAGGACGTGCTGGTGCCGTACGTGCTGCGCGCGGTGCGCGAGACCGGCCTCGACCGGGTGGTGGTGGCGGGCGGGGTGTTCGGCAACGTCGCGGTGAACCGGCGGCTGGTCGAGCGGCCCGAGATCCGCGAGCTCTACGTCCAGCCGGCGATGACCGACCAGGGGATCGCGCTGGGCGCCGCGCTCGCGGTCCTGAGCGAGAGCGGCGGCCCGCTCACCGGGTTCCGCCTCGACCACGTCTTCGTCGGCCCGGGCTACACCGAGCCGGAGATGGAGGACGCCCTGCGCGCGGCTGGCGCCGCGTACACGCGCATGGACGAGCCGAGCGAGGCGATCGCCGAGCTGCTGGCCCGGGGCGCGGTGGTGGCGCGGTTCGACGGGCGGCTCGAGCTCGGCCCGCGTGCGCTCGGCAACCGCTCGATCCTGGTGGCGGCCACGGACGCCGGTCTGCCCGAGCGGCTCAACGTCGCGCTGCACCGCGCGAGCTTCATGCCGTTCGCGCCCGCCACGCTGGAGGACGAGGCCGAGCGGCTGTACCCCGGGCTGGCCAAGGTCCGATCCACGGCGCGTTTCATGACCGTCGCCCTGCCGTGCGCCGACGAGCTGCGCTGGAGCTGCCCCGCGGTGGTCCACCACGACGGCACGGCCCGGCCCCAGGTGGTGGGCGCTCGTGACAATCCGGGCTTCCACGCCATCCTGAGCGCCTACCGGGCGCGGACCGGGATCGGCACCGTGCTCAACACCAGCTTCAACCTCCACGAGGAGCCGATCGTGTGTACACCCGCCGACGCGCTGCGGGCGTTCGCCACGAGCGGCGTCGACCACCTCGCGCTCGGCCCGTTCCTGGTGGCCCGGCGTGGGTGACGTGACCCCCGGGGAACCCGACGCCGGACTTGCAATTTTCGCCTCGATCCTATTGCATGGCGGCAGTGCGTCATTTATGCTCGCGCGCCTCGAACCCATCGAAAACGAGGGAGGAAGAAACAATGCGTAAGGTCATCATGATGGTCGCCGCGGTTCCCCTGGTCATGTCGCTCGGCGGTTGCTGCAAGAAGGTCGACGACCTCTCGGCCAAGCTCGACGCTCTCGACCAGAAGGTCGGCGCGATGCAGTCGAAGGTCGACCAGGCGGCGATGGACGCGGCGAAGGCCGCTCAGCGTGCGGACGCGGCTGCGGCCGACGCGCGCGCTGCCGCTCAGAAGGCCGAGGACGCGTCGAGCGTCTCGAAGAAGGCCTTCAGCAAGGGCGTTCACAAGTAAGACGGCCCACTTCGTTCGAACCGCCTGACATCGTCAGGCGGTTCGCCGAAGTCGAAACACCCGCCCCGGGTCCGCCCGGTGCGGG
>CAYMQR010000457.1:0-4624 GCA_964392195.1 uncultured bacterium
AGCGAGTGCGCCCAGCAGGAGCGCTGCGTGGAGGGCTGCGGTCCCTCGCAGCCGCGGGGCGTCCCGGCCGCGAAGGATCGCGGCCCGCCGGGGCGCCCGATGGAGGGCTGCGGTCCCTCGCAGCCGCGGCCGGCGCGCGGCGCTCATGGCGCCGGGTAGTGCGAGGCGATGTGGCTCACTTCGTCGGTCCCTTAGGGTGGCAGCGAGTCCCACGGATTGGGCAGGGTGCCGACGGTCTCCTGGCAGGCCGTGCCGGCGAGCGCCACTCCCGCGCGCAGCACCGCGTGCCGTCGCGAACCATCGATCGATCATCGGCTCGGCTCCGGATCGGCCGGGGCGGCCGACGCTCGAGGAGGCCTCGACGCTACCACGGCGCGCGCGGCCGGCGAGCCTCGCCCTTGACCGGGAGGCGGCTGACGGGCGTAATCGACGGGTTGCCCCACCGGCCGCCGCAGCCTGCGGCGCCCGCGCTGGACGGCCGGGAGACATACCCCATGCGAGACATCCGACGAACGATGCTGCGATGGGCGCTGGCCGGCGCGACGCCGCTGGCGTTCGCCGCGGCGAGCGGCTGCGAGCCGACGATCTCGGTCCGCGAGCTGGCGGTCGCGGCCAACGAGGTGGGTGCGCTGATCGCGGATCGGCAGCTCGCCACGGCGGGCCCGTCGCAGAGCAACAAGGTCGAGGCGCATTATCTGCGCGGTAGCGACGGCGCGAAGGTCTACTGGAACGTCGCGGTCGGCCTCGACGCGAGCGCCCGTCTCCTCGGTGCCGGCGCGGGTGCGGACGACGGGTCGGCGAGCGCGGCCTTCGCGGTGCTGGCATCGGGAGGGGGTGGCAGCAGCCAGACCCACGTCCACGGTGACCCGCATGTCGATCAGGGCGGACACGGGCGCTGGGACCTGTCGATCGCGGAGTCGACCGGCGTGGCGGCGCTGGCGCCGGTGTCCTTCGGTGGGTTCCGTGCGGTGGCGGTCACGGAGCAGGGTCTGCAGGAGTACGAGATCGATCGTGAGACCGGCGCCGTGGGGCTCGGGCCGCTCTACCAGAAGGCCGGTGGCTCGGCGCTCGGCTCGCCCGGGAACTTCGGCGACACCCCGGGGCTCAACGGTGGTGACATGGTGAACAAGCTGGGCGTCACGCCGGACTGCGCGCCCGGCGGCAACGCCGATCGCTGCAAGACCGAGGTGGTGCTGAACGGGAAGCTGGTCGAGGGCTCGCAGTCGGTGGGGCGGCCCGAGGACACCTGGTCGGACGCGACCGGGCACCTCGCCTTCGCCCGCCGCTCCGATCGAACGCTGGTGCTCGAGGGCTCGTTCGGCTTCCGGGTCGAGCTGCCGGCGAACGACGGCTGCACCGCCGCGGGCTTCGACCTCGACGGCACGCCGCTCGCGGTGCGCGTCACGCCCGAGGGCGCCGAGCTCCTCGAGGGCACCAAGACCGGCTTCGTGCCGACCGCGTGGAGCGAGCCGCGCATCGTCGACGCCGACCTCGACGGCGACGGCTGGTTCGACACGGCGTGCGCGATCGCGCCCTACCACGGCGACGTGTGGGTGGCGTGGGTGGAGCGCGACGCGGCGACCGGCGAGCACGGCAACATCGAGTTCCGCAAGGTCGTCGAGAAGGCGACCTCGGGGCTCAAGGACACGCTCAAGACGCAGATCTGAGCGGCCGCGCCGATCGCCAGACCACCGCCAGACCACCGCCAGCCCGAGAGCCCATGCGAGCGCGCCCCAGCAGCACCGCCGAGGTCACCGCGTTCATGCGCGCCAGCGATCAGCGGCGCGCGCCGGCGCGGCGGATCGTCGACGATCCGCTGGCACGGCTCTTCCTCGGGCCGATGCTGCGCGGCGCGCTGGCGAGCCTCACCAGCACCGGGCGCATCGGTGAGCGCGGCGAGCGGCTCTTCCCCAACCTCACCACCTACGTCCTCGCGCGCCATCGCTTCATCGACGACGCGCTGCGCGCGGTGCTCGCGCGCGGGCGCGTCGAGCAGCTCGTGCTGCTCGGCGCGGGCTACGACACCCGCGCCTACCGGTTCGCGAGCGAGCTCGGCGGGCGGACCACCTTCGAGGTCGACCATCCCGCCACCGGTGACCGCAAGGCGCGGCTGGTGCGCCGCCATCGCGTGCACTTCCCCGCCGCGAACGTGAAGCGGGTGGTGATCGACTTCCAGCGCCAGCGCCTCGAGGAGCGGCTGCTCGACGAGGGCTTCCGGCGCGGCGCGCCCACCTTCTGGGTGTGGGAGGGAGTCGCGCCCTACCTCACGCGCGCGGCGGTCCAGGCGACGCTCGCGACGATCCGCGAGCTGAGTGCCTCGGGCTCCGACCTGGTGATGGACTTCTGGTTCCTGCTCGACGCGCCGGACGCGCTCGCCACCGCGGTGCGCATGTCGTCGCAGCTCCTCTCGCTGCTCGGCGAGCCGGTCACGTTCGCCCTCGACCCCGACGACGCGCCGGACTTCCTGCGCCGCTCGGGCTTCGCGACCGTCGAGCTCGCCCTCCCGAGCGACCTCGAAGCGCGTTATGTCCAGGACGGACGCCGGATCTACCCGGCGGACTACCTGGCCCACGCGCGGACGCGCGCGGCCGGAGGAAGACGACGATGAGACTTCTCGCGCGCCTGCTCGGTCCGGTGTTGCTCGCCGTCGCGGTGGGGAGCGGTTGCGGTGACTCCGGCTCCGCGCCCACCGTGCTCGCGCCCGGCGCCACCGCGGGCCTCGATCAGCGCGGCACGTACCCGGTGGGTGTGCGCACGCTCGACCTCACCGACACCTCGCGCCCCGACGACCGCTCGTCGAACGGACCGCGCTTCCTCAAGACCGAGGTCTGGTATCCGGCGGCCGAGTCCGCCCGTGGCGCGGCGGCGGCGCCGGCCGCCGACTGGGTGCCGCCGGCGCTGAAGCCGCTGCTGCCGGTGCTCACGATCCGCGGCAACAAGCTCTTCGACTTCACCACCGGCGCGGTGCGCGGCGCGGGCGTGGCGCCGGGGCCGTTCCCGCTGGTGGTGTTCTCGCACGGCAACCAGGCGGCCCGGTACCAGAGCTTCACGCTCTGCGAGCACCTCGCGAGCCACGGCTTCGTGGTCGCGGCGCCCGACCACATCGGCAACGCGGTGATCTCGCAGCGCGCCGACGGGAGCCTGCTCTTCTACGACGACCCCTTCGGCGTGCCCGCCCTGGAGCGGCGCATCGCCGATGCCAGCTTCGTCATCACCACGATGATCGAGATGGGCGCCGCCGGCAGCGGCACCTTCCTCGACGGCGCGATCACCACCGCGCGCGGAGTCGGCCTCGCCGGCCACTCGTTCGGCGGCGCGACCACCGTCGCCACCGCCGCGCGCGACAGCCGCATCACCGCCGCGGTGCCGATGGCGGCGGCGATCTTCGAGGAGCAGATGCCGCCGCTGGCGATCCCCTCGATCACGTTCGTGGGGGCCGAGGACAAGACCGTGGGTCTCGAGGCGAACGCCGGCAGCCGCGCGATCTTCGAGGGCTCGGTGCCGCCGCGCGCCTGGGTGAGCATCCGCGACGCCGGCCACTTCACGTTCGCCGACTCGTGTCTGCTGCTGCCGGGGCTGTTCCTCGCCGACGGCTGCGGCGAGGGGACGCGGTTCGCGGACGGCTCGACGTTCCCGTTCATCGGCCACGACGAGGCGTTCGCGATCATGGACTCGATCTCGACCGCCTTCTTCGGCACCACGCTCCAGGGGGACGCCACGCTCGGCCGGCTGCTGCGCGCCAACCCCGCGCCCGACGCGATGGACTACGAGCCGGTCGGCTTCTGAGCAGCGCGCGACGATGCCGGTGATCCCGGTCGCGAGCGCCGCCGACCCACGGCTCGCCGACTACGCGCTGCTCGGCGAGCCCACGCGGCTCCGGCAGCGCGGGCTGTTCGTCGCGGAGGGGCGCTTCGTGGCGCGGCGCCTCGTCGAGGGCGGGCGCTTCGCGGTGCGCTCGCTGTTCGTCTCCGAGACCGCGCTCGCGGCGCTCGCCGACCTCGAGGAGCGGCTCGCCGGCGTGCCGGTGCTGGTGGGGTCGAAGGCGCTGCTGCGCGAGGTGACGGGCTTCGCGTTCCACCAGGGGTGCCTGGCGCTCGGCGAGCGCCCGGCGGTGGAGGACGAGCTCGGCGCGCGCTGGCTGGGAGGATCCGGCGCCGGGCCGCGCACCCTGGTGATGCTCGAGAACGTGAGCCACGCGGACAACGTGGGCGCGGTGTTCCGCAACGCGGCGGCGTTCGGCGCGGCGGGAGTGGTGCTCGACGGCGGGTGTGCCGATCCGCTCTACCGCGAGGCGATCCGGGTCTCGATGGCGGCGACGCTGCGGGTGCCGTACGCGCGGGCGGAGCGCCTCACTGAGGCGATCGGCGCGGTGCGGGAGGCGGGCTTCCGGGTCGCGGCGCTCACGCCGCGGGTCTCGGCGGTGGCGCTCGGCGAGCTCTCGCGCCACGTCGCGAGCACCGAGCGGCTCGCGTTGCTGGTGGGCAGCGAGGGCGAGGGACTGAGCGAGAGCGCGCTCGCGCTCGCCGACCTCTGGCTCCGGATCCCGATCGCGGAGGGCGTCGACAGCCTCAACCTGGCGTCCGCCACCGCGATCGCCCTCTACGAGCGCGCGCGGCGCTGAGCG
>CAYMQR010000458.1:0-4617 GCA_964392195.1 uncultured bacterium
CGAGGGCCTCGGGCTCGAGAGCACCCGCGTGGCCCTCGACGAGCGCGGCTTCGTGACCGTCGACCCGCAGCGCCGGAGCAGCGACCCGCGCATCTACGCGATCGGCGACGTCGCGGGCGAGCCGATGCTCGCCCACAAGGCCGCGCACGAGGCGAAGGTGGCGGCCGAGGCCATCGCCGGGCATCCGGCCGCGTTCGAGCCGCGCGCGATCCCGGCGGTGGTCTTCACCGATCCCGAGATCGCGTGGTGCGGCCTCACCGAGAACGAGGCCAAGCGCGCGGGCCGCGCGGTGGAGATCCTGCGCATGCCGTGGGGCGGGTGGGGCAGGGCGCTCACCCTCGGCCGTCCGGACGGAGCGACCAAGCTGATCGTCGACCCCGAGACCGAGCAGGTGCTCGGGATGGGTGTGGTCGGCGCGGGCGCCGGCGAGCTGATCGCCGAGGGCTGTGTGGCGATCGAGATGGGCGCCCTGGTGCGCGACCTCGCGGAGACGATCCATCCCCACCCGACGCTCTCCGAGACGATCTCGGAGGTGGCCGAGTCGTTCTTCGGCAACGCCACCCACTTCGTGCGGCCGCGCAAGGACAAGGCGCCGAAGCCCTGAGCTCGGTCGCATGTCTCGCGAGGGACCGCGCCGCCGCCAGGCCGTCCGCGACCGATGGAGGGTCCGCCTCCGGCGGGCCTGGGCGTGGGCCGCCGGAGCCGCGCCCTCCCGGCTCGCGTGTCGATCGTGAGCGAGCGACGCCCATTGATGGTGAAAACGCGGCTGTGTTAGCGTCCGGCACGCGTCGCCGTCCGTGGCGCATCGGTGATTCTTCCGCGATTTCGCGGAGAAACGGCGCGTGCGCTCGAGGAGGCGTGACCACCCCCGGAGTCCGTCGCCCGCGCCGCATGCCCGATCTGGCTCCGATCGCCGACCGCCCTGCGGGGGATCGTGCGCGATGGGGGCGGCGCATCGCCGGCCGGTGGCTCGCGATCGTGGCCGCGCTAGCGTGGGCGCTCGCGGCGGCGCGGCCGCCGGCGTCGGCGCAGACCGACCCCGGCTCCGGTCTTCCCGGACTCCCCGGCGAGGAGGTGCTCGAGCCGGCGCAGCCTCGTCCGCCGTTCGCCGAGCCGCCTCGGGTCCGCCAGCCGCCGCCGTGGCGCGGCGTGGGAGCGTTCCCGCGCAACGTCACCGACGTGCGCGGCGAGATCGACAAGCTGTGGGAGAAGCGGCGCGTGGCGCTCCACAACGAGCAGCCGAGCGCGGACTCGCTCCTCGACCGCATCTACGACCTCGCCCTCGGCAGCGGCCAACGCGAGCTGCCGGTGCTGGCGGCGGCGCTGCTGCGTGAGGCCTCGCGCGACCTCGCCCGTAACGACCTCGAGCAGGCCGACGCGCGCGTCCAGGCGGCGCGTCGCCTCGCGCCCGAGCTCCCCCAGACGCGCTTCGCCCGCGCCGACCTGCTGTTGCGCAGCGGTCCCGCGCAGTGGAACGAGGCGATGCGCGAGCTCAGCGAGGGCACCGAGGTGCTCGGCTCGAGCCTCGCCGAGCGCGCTCGCTTCCAGGCGACGGCGCTCTTCTACGGCTTGCTGGTCGGCCTCGGGGTGGCGATCGCGTTCCCGCTGCTGGTGGTGTTCCGCCACCGCCGCCGCCTCACCCACGCCATCGAGCACCGGCTGCCGAGCTGGTGGTCGCGCTCGCTGCTGGTGGCGGTGTGGCTGCCGGTGATCGCGGGCGCGCTCAGGCTGCGGCTCGGGCTGGGCTGGCTGGCGCTGGCGCTGTTGGTGGCGGTGTGGCTCGCGGGGCACACCCGCGAGCGGGTGATCGGGGCGCTGCTCGGCGTGATCGTCGCGTGCGCGCCGTGGGCGGTGACCGCGCTCGCCGATCGGATCGTGGTGCGTCGCCTCGCGCTCGAGGACCCGGTGGTGCGCGCCCAGACCGAGAGCTACTCGAGCGCGCTGGTCGAGGCGCTGGTGGCCGAGGTCAAGGCCAACGGCGAGAGCGTCGAGCCGCTCGCGGCGCTGGCGCTCCTTGCCAAGCGCGCCGGGCACCTCGACTTCGCGGAGGCCGCGTGGCGCCGTGTCGCGTCCCTCGAGCCCGACGGCGCCTGGGTCCACAACAACCTCGGGATCGTGCTCTTCCATCAGGGCCAGGAGCTGGAGTCGATGGCGGAGTTCCGCCGCGCCATCGAGCTCGACCCGGACCTCGCCGAGGCGCACCTCAACGAGAGCCAGGTGCTGCGCCAGAACTTCGTGCTGATGCCGAGCCAGGACGCGTTCGCGCGCGCGCAGGCGATCGACCCGCTGCGCATCAACGCGTTCCACGTCACCAGTGCCCGCGGCCTCAACCGCTTCCTCCTCGACGCCCCCCTGCCGCGCGAGCGCCTCGAGGCGCGTCTCGAGCTCGATCTCGCCGGGCGCGCGCGCTTCGCGGACGCGCTGTGGGGCTCGCTGGTGCGGGGCGTGCCGCGTGCCGCCTTCCCGGTCCTGGTCGGTGTGGTCGGCGCGCTCACGGTGGTGGCGATCCGGCGCAGCCGCTCGGCGCTCGGGCCGCTGCCTCCCGCGTGCACCCGGTGCGGCGCGCCGTTCTGCGTGGTGTGCGGCGTGCGCGCGGCGATGGGGTCCGAGTGCGAGGCGTGTCTGTCGCTGGCGCTCGGCAACCCGATCCTCGACCCGGTCTTCAAGCAAGAGCGCCGCGAGACCGTCGAGCGCGAGCGCCGCAAGCTGCGCTGGACGGCGCGTGCGGCGGGCATGGTGGTGCCGGGCGGCGGCCACGTGCTGCTCGGGAGCTCGGTGACCGGCCTCGTGGTGCTGGTCGTGGCGACGGCGCTGCTCTTGGTGCTGGTGTTCGGCTCCGGGATCGTCCCACCCACCGCAGCGGTGTGGAGCGGACCCTCGGCGCTCGGCGCGCGCGTCCAGCTCATGCTCCTCGCGGCGCTGTGGCTGGTCGTCAACCTCCACCTGTTCGTGGCCTCGAGCCGCGAGACCCGGGCGTGACGTGTCGATCCGCGGCGACCTGACCGAGCTGGACGTGCCTGGGCTCATGCAGCTCATCGCGACCCACGGCAAGACCGGCACGCTGGTGGTGCAGGACCCCGACGAGCACGAGGTGCACGTGCTCTTCGAGAACGGCGACATCGTCGGCGCGGACGTCCCGGAGCGCGGCGAGTCGCACCGCGTCGGCGAGCTGCTGGTGAAGGCGGAGGTGCTCGCGCCCGAGGACCTCGAGTGGGCGCTCAAGGAGCAGAAGATCCGCGGCATCCGTCTCGGGGACCTGCTGGTGGCCGAGGGCAAGATCGACCGCCAGGACCTCGCCGACATCCTGCGCGTGCAGATCTACGAGACCGTGTTCCGGATCTTCACGTGGAAGCAGGGCAAGTTCGAGTTCCGCGCCGGCCCGCCCGAGCTCGAGCGCGGGCTCGTCGGCGCGATCCCCACCGACCATCTGCTGATGGACAGCTTCCGGATGGTCGACGAGTGGCCGCAGATCAAGAAGTGGGTGCCGAGCTTCGACCGGATCGTCGAGAAGACCGAGATCGGCGAGAAGGTCCGCCGTCCGCTCACGCCGCGCGGCAGCGATCCCGGCAACGGCCTCACCGAGGCCGAGTGGCTGATGCTCGACCTCGCCACCCACCACCTCAGCGTGCAGCGCGCGATCTACCGCTCGCGGATCGGCGAGTTCGAGGCGTGCAAGGCGCTCAAGGGCCTCCAGGAGAAGGGCCTGGTGCGGCTGGTGGTGGCGGGCGAGGCGCTCACCAAGCGGCTGGTCGTGGGCCAGCGCCGCATGTGGAACCCGGGCGCCGCGCTCGCCGCGTTGAACGTGATGCTGATCCTGGCGATGCTGACCACCGCCGCGGCGCTGCTCGCGCCCGCGCTGGCGGGCAGTGGCCGGGGACGCGTGCTAGAGCTCATGCTGGGACCGGACGACCAGGGCCTCTCCGCGGCGATCGTCGACGGACGCGCGAGGGCGGTGAGCGAGGCGCTCGCGCTCTACAAAGTTGAGCACGGCCGCTTCCCCGACGACCTCGCCCCGCTCGCCCACGAGGGGCTGGTGTCGCGGGTCGACCTCGGGCTGACCGAGCGCCGCTACCGCTACGCCGGTCCCACGAGCGGCGCGCTCGTCCCGAACCAGTCCACGCCCTGACCTCGTTTCCCGCGCAGGATCCGGAAGGGCCGCTCGATGGATGACGTGAGCCGTGTCTTCGAGTTCGCGCACGCCGACGCGGCGCGCACGCTGTTCGGCGAGAAGAACGAGTCCCTCAAGCTCCTCGAGGAGCTCGCCCACGTGCGCATCCACGCGCGCGGCCAGGAGGTGAGGATCGACGGCGACGAGCACGACGTGGTGCTCGCCGCGCGGGTGCTGACCGAGCTCTTCGACCTGATCCGCTCCGGGCACCCGGTGTTCGCCGACGACGTCCAGCACGCCCACGCGATCCTCGCCGCCGACGAGCGCGTGCACCTGAAGGACGTGTTCCTCGACACCATCTACGTCGCCGCCGACAAGCGCCGCGTTGCGCCGCGCAGCCTCAACCAGAAGCGCTACATCGACGCCATGCGTGACGACGACCTGGTGTTCGGTGTCGGCCCCGCCGGCACCGGCAAGACCTACCTCGCGATGGCGATGGCGGTCGCCGC
>CAYMQR010000459.1:0-4605 GCA_964392195.1 uncultured bacterium
TTCATAAAAGGTCGTAGCGAGGCCGCCAAGCGTCGAGCAGATCGGGGCGAACGCAGCGTTTTAGGTCCGCAGGCGTACCCACGGTGCGTCGAGGACCGGAAATGCGAGTACGCCCCAAGATGCCGACGATCGGCGGCCGCAGTAGGACGCTTCATGAATGATCCGGGCTTGCGGCGTGCGTGATTGCGCCGCCTCGGAGACGCATGACAGAATCGGCCGCCGCCGCGCCGGCGGCGCCATCCCGCACAACCCCAGAGCCCGCGATGACGCGTCCCCGAATCCCCCGCGCCACCCGATCGGTGCGCCCGCGGCGCTGGGTGGCGCTGCTCGCGCTCGTCTCGTTCCTGCCCATGGCCGTCGGCTGCGCGCAGAGCACCAAGCTCATCGACCCCGACGAGAACCGGGTGCTGCACGTCTCCGGTACCTACTACGAGATGGGCTACCAGATCGGGCAGGCCTACTCGTCCGAGATCCGCCAGGTCTTCACGCAGTTCCTGACCTCGTCGCTGATCCCGTACTTCGCCCGCGAGCAGCCGAGCATCGCGAGCGTGCTCACGTATTACGACGACCCGCGCTTCGAGAACGGCCAGTTCGCGTACGAGTTCCTGAAGGAGGCGGCGAAGGGGCTCGAACCCTACATCCCGTCGCGCTACCGCGACGAGATCCGCGGCATCGCCGACGGCGCCCAGTACGACTACGAGGACGTGCTGATCCTCAACACCCTCCTCGACTCGATCCTGAGCCTCGTCAACATCACCGTGTTCCTGAAGATCCTGCAGTCGCCGGTGCTCGAGTCGGTGACGCTGCCGGCGGCGCTCGCGAGCGACGGCGTCGACAACGACGAGGACGGCCAGACCGACGAGCCCGGCGAGAACGTCCTCGACCCGTTCCCGTCGTCGCCGTTCGCGGTCGTGAAGGGAATGCCGGCCCAGCCCACGCTGGTGTTCAGGCTCGGCGACATCGCGTTCCCCAACTTCTTCGATCCCGAGGGCGTCGACCTCTCGACGCTGCGCATCCGCCTCAACGACCAGGTCTTCACCCGCGCCGACACCGGCGTGTGGAGCGACAACGGCGACGACCTCCATCCCGTCATCACGATAAAGGCGCCGCAGGCCTACGCTGCCGGTACGCCCGTGGCCGTCGACGTGGAGGTCGCCGACCTCGACCAGATCGACGTTCCGCCTCCCTTGCACCCGAACGTGGCGCGGCTGCAGCGCTTCACGTTCGTGGTCGGCGCCGCCGACCGCGCCCTCGAGGACTACGGCAACATCCGCCCCGAGGAGGCCTCCGGCAGCATCCCGGCGTGGAACCTCGGCGTTCAGGGCGCGATGACACCCGACGGCCAGATGCTGGTGGCGCGCGCCATGGCGCTCCTCGACATCAACGTGCTGCACGACTTCACGACGCTGATCGTCTACCACCCGATCGGCGAGGACGGCGCGCCGCGCCCGTCGTTCGCATCGGTCGGCTACACGGGCATCGGCTGGATGCTGTCGGGGATGAGCGAGCGCGGCGTCGTGGCGGCGATCAACCGCTGCGAGACCTTCGACGACGCCGTGGTCGGCAACCTGTTCGCCGCCAAGCCCTACCGCTTGAACCCGCAGGGTGCCCTGGGCCCGTGGATGGCGCGCGAGATCGTGGAGGACGCCGAGGACCTCGACCAGGCCGAGGCCATCCTGCGCCGCCAGAGCCCGGTCACCGGCTGGAACTACTTCCTCGCCGACGGGCCCCACGACGACATGCGGGTGGTCGAGCTCGACGCCAACATCGACCACAAGCCGGACGACGGCTTCTACGAGTTCACGAGCGACCCGTCCGATCCCGGCAACCTCGACCCCAAGGGCCGGCCGCTGGGGAGCGTGACGCGCGACGACCTGCGCAACACGATCCACTACGTGAAGAACCTCGCGGACGGGCCGGAGAACGTGCCGCTGCCGCTGCCGATCTCCCTCGGGCTGCCGGACCAGCGCAACTGGGGCACCACCTACTTCAGCTCGGTGAGCATCCACGCGAAGCTCGCCGAGACGCTCGCCGCGGCCGGCGGGCCGGTCGACGCCCAGTGGCT
The DNA here is from genome assembly GCA_964392195.1 of uncultured bacterium. Lineage (GTDB taxonomy): Bacteria > JADJOY01 > JADJOY01 > JADJOY01 > JADJOY01 > JADJOY01. Next base: position 2,066 of record CAYMQR010000459.1, read on the forward strand.
CCTCGACCTCCAGAAGCGGTCCGGCTTCTTCGACCCCCAGATCTCGATGCACAACGCGCTGTTCGCGCCCGACTCGAAGGAGCTGTGGGTGGCGATGGGGCGGCTGCCCGCCACCGACGGCCGCTTCAACCACTACGGCCCCGAGCTCTTCGAGAGGCCGGCGCCGTGAGGCGGACCGATCGTCTCCGCGGCCGGCGCGCCGTGGCCGCGCTCGGGCTGGCGCTCGCCCTCGGGCTCGCGTGCGCCGGCGTGGCGCGCGCCGGCATCGCCGACACCCCGCCGCAGGGCGCGGTGATCTTCGACTCGACCTACGGCAGCACCGCCACCCAGGGCCGCTACGACGGTTCCGGCAACCTGATCGACCTCGCCGACCCCGTGGAGCGTTACGCGCCCACCGGCGAGTTCCAGGGCAAGATCCTGGTGCCGGGCGTGAACGAGACCGAGGTGCAGGTCAACCGCCTCGCGATCGGCGTCACCGATTGGTTCTCGGTCGCCGTGGTCTTCCCGTTCCTGATCTCGCAGAAGACCGACCTCAAGCTCGGCTGGGAGCCGGGCGACTTCATCCCCGAGTTCAACCGCCAGATGAGCGGCGACGACTTCTGGGACTGGGCCGGCAGCCTCGGCCAGCCCAAGCCGCCCAACTGGTCGGCCTACGCGACACCCGGCGACGTGATCCTCGCGGTGCTGGTGAACCTCTACCGCCAGCCGTGGAGCCAGGTCACGGTGTTCGCGTTCGGCAACACGTTCACCGGCGCCAAGGCGAACCCGGAGATCCTCGGCGCGATCGGCACCTCCGGGTTCGACTTCATCACCAACGGCGACATCGGCTTCCACCTGACCAGCGACTGGCGCCTGCCCGACTCGGTCGTCGACCGTTTCACCCTCAGCTTCGACCTCTTCTACGAGCACTACCTGCCGCGCAAGTTCGAGAGCCCGGTGGGCAAGTACAACCCGCTGATCGTGAACTACGCGCCGTACACCGGGGCCACCTACACCGTCACCCGCGGCGACCTCTACGGCATCGGCTCGGTGCTGCGCTACGACGTGCTGCGCGGGCCCGACGAGCCGAGCTGGCTCACGCGCTCCAACCCCGAGTTCCAGAAGGCGCTGCCGGCGCTGTTCGCGGTCCAGGCGTCGTACGCGCACCTGCGCGGCTTCGACACCGACTACGACTCGCTCTCGGCGGTGTGGGACAGCGACCAGGAAGAGGACAACAAGGCGCTCTACAAGCACAACTTCAAGTTCACCGGGCAGCTCTCGCTGCTGCGCTACGGCGTGCCGCTCGACCTCATGGGCGGCTATCAGACGCAGACCTTGATCGCGGGCAAGAACTTCCGGCCGACGGACGGCTTCGAAGTGGGCCTCCGGCTCTATTACAGTCTGTTGATCAACCCGCTCGATCTGATCTTCGGGAAGTGATCGGATCGTCGCCGGCGCGCGCCACGGCGCGCGCCCCTCTCCTCGCGCCGCCACGAACCCCGTGCTCCCGGTCCAGATCGTCGCGACGGGCTTCCACGCCCCCGAACGGGTCGAGACCGCGGCGGAGCTCGCCACCCGCATCGGCCGCAGCGAGGGCTGGATCAGCCGCCGCAGCGGGGTGCTGCGCAGGCACATCGCCGACGAGCCGGTCGAGCGCATGGCCGCGCGCGCGGCCCGCGAGGCGCTCGCCGGCGCGGGCGGCGCGCCGCCCGACCTCTTGATCTACGCGGCGACCACGCCGCGCCAGATGATCCCGGACACCTCGGTGTTCGTGGCCCGCGAGCTCGGCCTCGACGGCGTCACCACGTTCACGCTGCACGCGACGTGCTTGTCGTTCATGCCGGCGCTGTGGACCGCGGGCTCGCTGATCACGTCGGGCGGGTTCCGGCGCGTGCTGATCGTGTCGGCGGAGATCGGCAGCATCGCGCGCAACGTCGAGGAGCCCGAGAGCGCCGCGCTGCTCGGCGACGGCGCCGCCGCCGCGCTCGTCGAGCGCGCTCCAGCGGGCACGCCGAGCGCGATGCTGGCGATGGCGATCACCACCCACCCGGCCGGCGCCGAGCTCACCCAGCTCCGCGGCGGCGGAACGGCCCGCCACCCGCTCGATCCCGCGACCTCGAGGAGCGACTACCTGTTCTCGATGAACGGCCCGGGTGTCTACCGGATGGCGCGCCCGCGGCTCACGGCGCAGGTGGCGCAGGTGCTGCGCGAGGCGGGCCTGGGCGGGACCGACGAGCTCGACCTGGTGGTCCCGCACCAGGCCTCGGGGCGCGCGCTCGCGACGATGGCCGAGCACCTCGGGCTCGCGTCCGAGCGGGTCGTCAACATCATCGCCGAGTACGGCAACTGCGTGGCCGCGTCGCTGCCCATGGCGCTCGCCCACGCCAACCGCGAACGGCGCATGAAGCGCGGCGACACGCTGATGCTGATCGGCACCGGCGCCGGGCTCGCCGTCGGTACGCTGATCCTGCGCTGGTAGGGCGGGGGGTACGTCGCCTCTCGGAGGGACGGCCTCCCGGCCGTCCGCCGGCATGACGGGAGTCGGGCCCTCCGAGGGGGAG
>CAYMQR010000460.1:0-4601 GCA_964392195.1 uncultured bacterium
CGACGATGGCGCTCTGCCCGAGACGCTCGTCGCGCGCGCGACGCCGGCTGGCGGCCGCGGCGCCGCCGCTCCCGCGCGTATCGCCGGCGCGCCGCTGGTTCGCCCGGTCCGCGACCCGCGGCGCGGCGTGGCGCCGGACGGCGTCGCCGGCACCCTCGGCGTGGCCCCCGACCTCGCCGGGCTCTCGATCCGCGCGGCGCTGCGCGAGTCGGCGCGGCTCGGCCTGCCGGTGACGGTGGAAGGCCGGGGAACGTGCATCGCGCAGGAGCCGCCGGCGGGCGCGCCGCTCACCGCGGGAGCGACGATCCGCGCCTGGTTCGCGCCCGCGGGCGCGGTCGCCGCGGACGCCGGCCCCTCGCCACGGGAGGCCTCGGCGACATGATCACGATCGGTGATCTGGCGCGTGCCATCCCGGGCGCGGTCCTCGAGGGGGACGGCGCGCTCGCGGTCGCGCGCGTGTGCTCCGACTCGCGTGAAGCGGTGGCCGGGGACCTCTTCGTCGCGGTGCGCGGCACCAAGGGCGACGGTCACGACCACCTCGCCGAGGTCGTCGCGCGCGGCGTCACGGCGCTCATGGTCGAGGACGGCCGCGCCGCGCCGAGCGCCCGCGCCGTCGTGCGTGTGCCCGACACGCACGCGGCACGCGCGCTGGGAGCCGCGGCGCTGCTCGGGTTCCCGGGACGCCGCATGACGCTGGTCGGCATCACCGGCACCAACGGCAAGACCACCACCAGCTACCTCACCGAGTCGGTCCTGCGCGCGGCGGGGCTCGTGGTGGGCGTGGTCGGCACCGTCGAGTACCGCTACGGCGGAGTCCATCGCGCGGCGCCGCTCACGACTCCCGGCGCCGAGGAGCTGCAGGCGCTGCTCGCCGACATGGCGTCCTGCGGCACCACCCACGCGGTCCTCGAGGTGTCGTCGCACGCCCTCCATCAGTCGCGGGTGGCGGGGTGCCGGTTCGCGGTCGCCGCGTTCCTGAACCTGACCCAGGACCACCTCGACTACCACGGCACGATGGACGCGTACTTCGACGCCAAGGCGCTGCTCTTCGAGGAGCACGGCCCCGCGGGCGTGCCGGGCCACGCGGTGATCAACCTCGACGACGCGTGGGGCGTCGACCTCGTGGCGCGCGCGTCGTCGCACGTCACCACCTTCTCGGCGCGCGCGGTGACTCCCGGCGCCCTCGATGGTCCGAGCCGCGACGCCGACGTGTTCGTCGAGAGCCGCACGATCAACCGCTCGGGAACGCGCGCGCGGCTGGTCACACCGCGCGGCCCGGTGGAGATCGCGAGCCCGCTGGTCGGCCATCACAACCTCGAGAACCTGGTCGCCGCGACCGCGATCGGCATGGCGCTCGGCCTCGAGACCGAGGTGATCGTGCGCGGCCTCGCGTCGGCGAGCCGCGTGCCCGGACGCCTCGAGCGCGTGCCGCCGCCGGCCGGTCTCGACGTGGACGTGCTGGTCGACTACGCGCACACGCCCGACGCGCTCACCCGCGCCCTCGAGGCCGTGCGTCCGATCGCGCACAGGCGCGTCATCACCGTGTTCGGCTGCGGCGGCGACCGCGACCGCCGCAAGCGCCCGCTCATGGGCAGCGCGGCGATCCACCTGAGCGACCTGGTGGTGGTCACCAGTGACAACCCGCGCACCGAGGACCCGGACGCGATCATCGCCGAGATCCTGCCGGGTCTGGGCGACGGCCGGCGGGTGGAGCCCGACGCGCTGGGTCGGGCGTGCGAGCGCGCCTACGCCGTGGTCGCCGACCGGCGCGCCGCGATCTCGTGCGCGGTCGGCGCCGCGCAGCCCGGCGACCTGGTGCTGATCGCAGGCAAGGGGCACGAGGACTACCAGATCGTCGGCAACACCAAGCACCACTTCGACGACCGCGAGGAGGCGGCGCGCGTGCTCGCCGCGCGCGCGCCCGGAGCCCGGCCATGAGCGGCGTCGAGTTGCGCTTCTCCGACGTCCTCGCCAGCACCGGCGGCGTCCGGTTGTGCGGCGTCGCCGAGCGTTTCTCCGCGATCTCCACCGACTCGCGCACGGTCTCCGAGGGCGAGCTGTTCTGGGCGCTCGAGGGGCCGACCTTCGACGGCCACGACTTCGTGGCCAAGGCGTTCGCGCGCGGCGCGGCGGGCGCGGTGGTGGCGGCCGGCTACCAGCTCGAGCGCGCCACGCCGCGCCGTCCCGAGCAGGTGCTGATCGCCGTCGACGACACGCTGCACGCGCTCGGTGACCTGGCGTCCTACTGGCGCCGCGTGCGCAATCCCAAGGTGGTCGCGATCACCGGCTCGAACGGCAAGACCACCACCAAGGAGATGGTCGCGCGGGTCCTCTCCACCACGTACCGGGTGCTGGTGACGCAGGGGAACTTCAACAACCTGATCGGCATGCCGCTCACGATGATGCGGCTGCGCGACGAGCCGGTGGCGGTGATCGAGATGGGCATGAACGCGCCCGGCGAGATCCGCCGCATGGCGCAGATCGCGCGCCCCGACGTCGGCCTCATCACCCAGATCGCGCCGGCGCACCTCGAGGGGCTCGGCACCATCGACGGCGTGGCCGAGGCCAAGTGGGAGCTCTTCGACGAGCTCTCGCGACACGCGATCGCACTCGTGAACCTGGACGACTCGAAGCTCATCGAGCGGCGCTCGCGGCTCGAGTGCCTCGCCACCACGTTCGGCCTGCGCGGCGGTGACGTGCACGCCGAGAGCCTGATCGACACGGGACTCGACGGCGTTCGCTTCACCGTCGAGGTGGCGCCGGGGCTCGACGGCGTGCGCCGCGACGCGCAGCGCGCCGACGTCCACCTCCGGCTGCTCGGCCTGCACAACGTCACCAACGCGCTCGGCGCCATCGCCGTCGGCGCGGTGCTCGGCGTGCCGGCCGGCGCCGCGGCGCGCGCGCTCGGCACGCTGGCGCCGGTGCCGGGCCGGATGTGCCCGCGCCGCCTGGGGCGCGACGTCGTGGTCCTCGACGACACCTACAACGCCAACCCGGCGTCGATGGCGGCGGCGCTCGCGACCGGCGCCCGCTCCGCCGCGGACCGGACGCGGATCGCGGTGCTCGGCGAGATGCGCGAGCTCGGCGCGAGCGCCGAGGACGCGCACCGCGAGATCGGCCAGCGCGTGGCCCGCGAGGGCTACGACCTCCTGGTGGTGCTCGGCGACGCGGCGCTCGGCCTCGCCGCGGGAGCGCGCGCCGCCGGGATGGCCGACCGCCGGATCCGCTCGTTCCCCGCCGACGATCCGGGAGCGGCGGTGCGCGCGGTGCTCGCCGAGCTCGGCGGGCCGGCGCTGGTGGTGACGAAGGGCTCGCGGGGCGCGCGCATGGAGCGGGTGGTCGCGGGTCTCGTGGAAGCGCTCGGAGAGACCGAGCCCGGGCCGTCGGCCGTGGCGCACGGGTGAGGACGCGAACGTGATCTACCTACTCCTCTATCCGTGGCGGGACGAGTACTCGGTCCTCAACGTCTTCCGCTACATCACGTTCCGCACGATCTACGCGTCGATCACCGCGCTGGTCGTGTGCCTGGTGATGGGCCCGTGGCTCATCCGCCGCCTGACCCGCAAGCGGGTCGGCGAGACGATCCGCGACGACGGGCCCGCCAGCCATCAGTCGAAGGCGGGCACGCCGACGATGGGCGGGACGCTCATCGTGTTCGCGCTGGTCGCCTCTACCCTGCTGTGGGGCGACCTGGCGAGCTCGTACGTGTGGCTCGTGATCGGCGTGACGCTCGCGCTCGCCGCGGTCGGCTTCGTCGACGACTCGCGCAAGGTCCGCGGCATGAAGAAGGGCCTGCCCGGGCGCCGCAAGCTCCAGCTCCAGACGGCGATCGCGTTCGTCGCCGTGCTGCTGCTCCTGCTGGTCACCGACCGTGACACCACGCTCGCGGTGCCGTTCCTCAAGCACGTCAAGGTCGAGCTCGGCTGGTGGTACCTGCCGTTCGCGGTGTTCGTGATCGTCGCCGCGTCGAACGCGGTCAACCTGACCGACGGGCTCGACGGGCTCGCGATCGGCCCGACGATCATCGTGGGCGCGCTCTACGGCACCTTCGCGTACGTCGCCGGCAACTCGAAGTTCGCGGGCTACCTGCAGATCCCGTATCTGCCCGGCACCGGCGAGCTCGCCGTCTACTGCGGCGCGTTGATCGGCGCTGGGCTCGGGTTCCTCTGGTACAACACGTACCCCGCCCAGGTGTTCATGGGAGACACCGGCTCGCTCGCCCTCGGCGGCGTGCTCGGGTTCCTCGCGGTCTCCACCAAGAACGAGCTGATCTTCCTGCTCGCTGGCGGGATCTTCGTCATCGAGGCGCTGTCGGTCGTCATCCAGGTGACGAGCTTCAAGCTCACGCGCAAGCGCGTCTTCAAGATGGCGCCGATCCACCACCACTTCGAGGTCAAGGGGTGGCACGAGCAGAAGGTGGTGGTGCGCTTCTGGATCGTGTCGTTGATCCTGGCGCTCATGGCGCTGAGCACGCTGAAGCTGCGCTGAGGAACCATGCCGAGGACTCCCCGCCCACCGACCTGGCCAGGACGCAGCTCGCGTCCGCGCGCGCCGCTCGCCCGCGGCGCCGCCGATGGCCTGGCCGCAACGCGCGAGCGCAC
>CAYMQR010000461.1:0-4600 GCA_964392195.1 uncultured bacterium
GAGCTTCGCGAAGCGCCGGCACACGTCCTTGATGTGCTCGTGGACGCCGAAGATCTCCTGCACCACCAGCACCACCGGTAGCTTGCTGCCCGCCTCGGGCATGGCGCGGTAGGCGGGCATGGTGCCGCCGGCCACCGGGATCCGGACCTCGCCGGCGGTCAGGCCGCTGACCGGCGTGCTGACCGCGGTCTGCGCCATCACCGGACCGGCGGCGGCCGAAAAGCCGATCGCCAAGGTGGTGACCACGAACTCGCGGCGGGTGAGCGTGAGGGGCGCGTGCGGCGCGCGCGGCGCGTCGTCGGTCATGATCGGATCTCCCTTCGAGGGAGAGACCTTACCCGGTCAGGCGCGCTGGCGAGGCAGGGAGGCCACCACGTCGACCTGGGCGCGGATGCGCACCGGATCGATCTCGAGGTAGGCGCAGATGCTGCGGAACGAGAACACGTAATCGAGCTGGTCGGTGTGGAACCACTCGAGGATCTCGCTGCGCAACGGGTCGCCGGCGGCGATCCGCGCGGCGGTGGGGCGCTGCAGGGAGTGGAAAGCCTCCCAGAGGATCGCGGACATCAGGCGCCGCTCGGGCATACCGGGCCCGTCGGCGTGCTCGATGGGGTCGTCCTGGATGTGCATGGGCTCGTCCGCTCGGCCTCTCCCGGAGGCACCATACCCGAGTCGGAGTCGCGGCGCCCGGAATACACTCACGAGACACGGCCACGCACACGGAGGTTCGACGATGACGATCCAGTTCTACGCGGGTTCCGGCTCCCCCTACGTGTGGCGCGTGTGGCTCGCGCTCGAGCACAAGGCGCTGCCGTACCAGCTTCACGTGCTGTCGTTCCAGGCGGGTGACCTGACGAAGCCCGAGTTCCTGGCGATCAACCCGCGCCACAAGGTGCCGGCGATCGTCGACGACGGCTTCGCGCTCTACGAGTCGTCGGCGATCGTGCGCTACCTGGAGGAGTGCTACCCGGACTCGGGGAAGAGCCTGTTCCCCGGGAACTGCACCACGCGCGCCGTCACCTACCGGCTGATCGCCGAGACCGACGCCTACGTCGCGCCGGCGATCGAGAACCTCGTCGAGGAGATCCTCTTCACGCCCGAGAAGGAGCGCAGCGCCGACGCCATCGCCGAGGCGCGCGCCGAGCTCGGCGAGGAGCTCGCGCACTTCGAGCGCGACATCGCCGGCGAGTTCCTCGCGAGCGACGCGGTCTCGGCGGCGGACTTCTCGCTCTACCCGCTGGTCGCGCTCGCGCGCCGCATGCAGGCCAGGTTCGTGTCGAACCTCGACGTGGACGGCATCGTGGGACCGAAGCTGGGCGCCTGGGAGAAGCGGATCGAGGCCCTGCCGTACTTCGCCAGGACGATCCCGCCCCACTGGCGGGCGTGAGCGATCACCTCACCCGCATCCCGCGCGCTTCGTCCCAGTGGAGCGGGCGGTCGCTCTTCGGGAGCGGCGCCTCGGGGGTGTCGGCGATGCGCGCGCCGTCCTTCCAGCCGGGCGGGCAGATCGCGACGAAGCGCGCGTAGCCTCCGGTGCCGCCGCCGAGCTTCGGGTAGCCGATCGCGACCAGCGCGCCGGTCTCCGGAACGCGATCGAGGTTCGCGACGCCCTCCGCCTGCGTGTAGCCGTGGTGCATGAGCCACGCCTCGCCTTCCAGCGTGGGCGTGGTGTCGGTGTCGAGCGGCTCGTGGCCGTGGAAGAGGATGTGCCGCTCCTCGTGGAGCAGCCGGAGCGCCGCGAGGCTCACGCCGGGGAACGGCGTGCGCGTCGCGAGCGCCGGATCGGGCCACGCCTTCGACCAGTCGGAGCGCACCATCACCACCGAGCCGGCGGGGATGCGGCCGTGCTTCGCCTCCCACGCCAGCACGTCGGCCGGCTGGAGGTGGTAGCCAGGATCCTTCGCCACCTGCTCGACGATCGGGATCACCACCAGCGGCCGCACCGCGTAGGTGGGCGGCAGCTCGTCGATCGCCGGATAGGCGGGGTCCCAGTGCGCGGGCGGATCGAGCTGGGTGCCGAGCTGGTCGGTGGCGAGCGTGTAGCGCGACGCCTCGAAGCCGTCGGCGGCGTACTCGTACGCCTTGCCGGTCGTGGGGGCGACGGCGCGCCCGAAGCTCGACGAGCCGAAGCCGGCCCACACGGGGATGGCCGGGGTGATGGTATGAGTGAGGTCGACGTAACGCGCCCCGGCGAGGGACTCGTCGTAGACTCGCCACAGACCGTCCGCACGGGGGCGCGCGCAGCCCGCGCCTCCCGCGACCAGCGCCGCCACGCCCAGCACCCCGCCCGCGATGATGATCCCACGCATGTCCGCGTCCTCCGTTTCGCCGACGACCTCAGATCACGGATCGCGCGCGCCGCGCAAGCGCAGTGCGCCGCGGCGCGCGGTGCTCGCCGCGCGCGCGGCGCTCGCCCTCGCCGGCTGCGGCTCCTCGCACGGCGGCTCGTCGCCCACCGCCGACGACCCCGCGATGGCGCGCTTCTTCACCGACGCCGAGGGGCGCGCGCTCGTTCTCCACGGCGCCAACGTCGCGAGCTCCGCCAAGACCTCGCCCGACCGCATGCCGGACTTCCTGGAGTCGGAGGCGGCGCTGCTCTCGCGCGAGTTCGGCTTCAACTACGTGCGCTACCTGCTGAGCTGGGACGGCGCCGAGCCCGAGCCCGGCGTCTACGACGAGACCTACTTCCAGGGGGTCGAGGAGCGCCTCGACTGGCTCCACGCCGCGGGCATCCACGTGATGCTCGACATGCACCAGGACGTGTGGTCGGTCTACACGTGCGGCAACGGCAACCCGGAATGGACCGTCCGCACCGACGGCATCCCGATGGAGCCCACGTGCCGTTCGACGTGGTCGTTCAACTACTTCCAGTCGGCTGTCACCCGCGCCTTCGACAACTTCTGGGCTGGCGACGACGGCGCGCACCCGGACCTCCAGCGGCACTTCACGGCGATGTGGCGGGTGGTCGCGGAACGCTTCAAGGACCACCCCGCGGTGATCGGCTACGACATCCTCAACGAGCCCTATCCCGGCTCGTACTTCGACAAGATCGAGGCCGGCACGCGCCGCAGCCCCAGGGACGGCGCGCCGTCGGCGGCGTTCGACGTCGAGCGCTTCGGCCCGTTCTACCAGCGCGTCGCCGACGCGATCCGCGAGGTCGACCCCGACCGCTGGATCCACTTCGAGCCGCGCTTCGGCGCGCCCGGCAACGGCTCGCCGTCGTGGATCCCGCGCATCGAGGACCGCCGCCGCGGCGAGCCGCGCATCGCCTACGCCCCACACCTCTATTCCGCCATCGCCGAGGCCAGCAACGTGTACCTGGCCTCGAACGGGACGGTGCCGGCGTGGGAGCGCGAGCGGCGCACCGAGGTCGAGCGCCAGGACGGCCCGCTGGTGATCGGCGAGTGGGGCTTCACCTGGACGATGACCGACGCGGCCCAGTACTACGTCGACGTCCTCGACATGGCCGACCGGCTGATGGCGAGCTGGGCGTACTGGGCGTTCGATCCGGGCGGCCCCGCCGGCTGGGCCTTCTACGACCGCTCGACAGGCTCCCCCAATCCCAGCTCCCGGTACCTCGCCCGACCCTACCCGCAGCGCATCGGCGGCGTGCCCACCTCGTGGGGCTACGACGTGAAGACCCGCACCCTCGCCGTCACCTTCACCGAGCGCCGCGGCGTGACCGCGCCCACCGAGCTCTACGTCGGCGCCCACCGCCACTACCCCGACGGCTGGCACCTCACCTCGAGCGACCCCGACGGCTCGTGGTCGTCCTCGTGGGACGCCGCGCGCGAGGTGGTGACCGTGACGACGCCCCGCACCGGCGGCGAGCACACCTTGCGGATCTTGCCAGGAAACGCGTGATTTCCACACAATCGGCCGCTCGAGACCCCGAAGGAGGAAAAGCCGTGACGCCCGCCGAGCTGTACGAACGTCGTGACGAGCTCCTGATCCTCGACGTTCGCGAGAACGACGAATGGAACGCAGGCCGGATCGAGGGTGCGCTGCACATCCCCATGAGCCAGGTGGATGGCCGCGCCGAGGAGATCGATCCGTCCCGGGAGATCGCGTGCGTGTGCCGTAGCGGCGCGCGCAGCGCCAGGATCACCAACATGCTGCGCTCGCGCGGCTACGAGATCCACAACGTGGAAGGCGGCATGCGCGCGTGGGCGGCGGCCGGCCTGCCGTTCGTGGACAAGGACGGCAATCCCGGCAACGTGATCTGAGGCGGGGCGGGGAGGCGGCCACCTCGCCGACCGCCTCCCCGCGAAGACGGTGCTGCGCGGATTCGCCGCGCTGCTGGTCGCGGTCGCGCTCTACACCGCGGCGCGCAGCGTCGGCGCCCTCGGGGCTCGCTGACACGAGAGCAGCGAGGCCGCTCCGTCTTGACGTCCCTCGGGACAGATCCGTAAATGACGGCGGGGTTGCGCGAGCGGCCTGGCGATCCCCACTCGCGCATCGACCGACGGAATTTCGCCGTGCGAGCCAGCGAATCCTGTCCCGGGCTGCGCCGCGGCCTCACCGTGGTCCCGACGGGCATCGATGGCTGCGTGGTGCTCGATGAGCAAAACCAGGTACGGTTCGAGGGAACCGGGGCGGA
>CAYMQR010000462.1:0-4575 GCA_964392195.1 uncultured bacterium
CTCCGTCGCGCCCCAACGTCGGCAGCCGACGGGGCGGCTGCGCTCCAGACCGTGCGCGCGCCGCTCGTCACCCGGCGTCGAGGACGCCGCGCGTCGTCCACGAGGCGAGGGCCGCACCGCAGGCGTCGGACTCGGCGGCGGCGCGCTTCGCGTCCCAGCCCAGCTCGCCGGCGAGGATCGGCAGCACCCGCGCCAGCAGGTCGCTGGCGAGCGCCGGGCTCCACATGCCGACACGCACGCGCCTGAGCAGCAGGTCCTCGGCGCGCAGGACGCCGCCGAAGCGCACGTGGGCGCGGACCTCGGCGGCGGTGAGGTCGCCGCCATCGACGAGCGGCGCGAGCTCCGCCGCAGGGCTTCCCTGGCAGGCGAGCCACGCGCGCGCGCCCAGGCGGCGCGCCATCGCGCCCGCGAGGCCCTCGCCCAGCCCGTGTGCCGCGGCGAGCCGCGCGCCGAGGTCGCGCGGCGCGAGGCCCGCGAGCGGCGTGCCTTCGGTGCGGCACGGGCCGGCGAGGCGCGCGCGCTCGTCGGGCAAGAGATCGAGCGCCGCGTCGACCGCCTCGGCGGCGGTGGAGCGCCAGGTGGTGAGCTTGCCGCCCGCCACCGAGAGCAGGCGGCGCTCTTCCCAGATCGCCTCCTCGCGGGTCGCCTCCGAGGGGTTGTCGGCGTGGGTGTCGAGGATCGGCCGCAGCCCGGCGAACGTCGAGATCACGTCCGCGGCGGTGAGCTGGCGGTCCGGGAACTGGGCCTGCACCGCGCGCAGGATGTAGTCGGCCTCCTCGCGGCTGGGACGCGGATCGTCGAGGTCGCCCTCGTGGTAGAGGTCGGTGGTGCCGGCGAGCACGCCCTCGGGATGGGGCACCACGAACAGCGGCCGGCCGTCGTCGGGTGAGATGAAGCCCACCGCCGACTGCACCGGCAGCCGATCGCGCGAGAAGATCAGGTGCGAGCCGCGCGACGGCCGCACCCGCCGGCCCTCGAGGCCGAAGCGCTCGCGCAGCCGGTCGGTCCAGTGGCCGGTCGCGTTCACCACCACGTCGGCGCGCGCGGTGTGCTCGGCGCCGCTCTCGAGGTCGCGCAGCTTGATCCCGACGACGTGGCCGTCGGCGTCGCGCACGCCCTCCAGCACCTCGGCGCGGGTCAGCACGTGGCCGCCGAAGGCCATGCCGGTGGCGGCCACGGCGAGCGTGAGGCGCGCGTCGTCGGTGCGCGCGTCGGCGTAGGCGAGGGTGCGGTCGAGGCCGTTGACGTCGATGCCGGGGGCCAGGCTGGTGAGCTCCTCGGCGTCGAGGCGAGTGTGCTTCTCGGGGCGGCTCGTGAGCCGATCGTACATCCGGAGGCCGAGCTCCACCGTCCAGCCCGGCATCTTGTCGCCGCGCCGCGCCGGGTAGAGGAACTTGATCGGGTCGACGAGGTGCGGGTTCAGGTCGACCATGCGGTCGCGCTCGGCGCACGAGAGCCGCGTGACGCGGAACTGCATCTGCTTCAGGTAGCGAAGCCCGCCGTGCACCAGCTTGGAGGAGCGCGACGACGTGCCGGAGGCGATGTCGCCGGCCTCCACCAGCAGCACCCGGAGGCCGCGCTGCGAGGCGTCGAGCAGGATCCCCGTGCCGGTGATGCCGCCGCCGACGACGATGAGATCGAAGGGGCCCTCGGCGATCGCCGCGAGCGCGTGTTCACGCCAGCACGGATGGAACATCGTCTCCCCCGGAGGGCTCGACCTCGCGGGTGTCGCCGCGATGGATCGTGAGCTGCGGGAACGGGATCACCCACTCGTTCGCCGTCGCCGCGTCGATGCAGCAGCGCTGCAGGAAGCGGCCGAGGAACGCGTAGCTGGCCGCCGCATCCCCCGCGAAGTCGGCCTGCACCAGCATGTTGAGCGAGGAGGCGGCGGCCTCCTGGACCTCCACCGAGAGCCGCCGCAGCACCGAGCCGAACCCCTCCCGCTCGAGCCCGTCGCGGATGGCGTCGGTGAGCCGGGCCGGGATCGTGACCGTGGCGTCGGGCTGGTGCCGGTAATCGACGCCGAACGTCGAGGCGAGCCGGAAGCCGCGCGACAGCACGGTCGGGTTCATCCCCAGGAAGCCGGCCGAGGTCACGGTGCGCTCGGCGCCGCCGAGGTAGCGCAGGTTCACGAACTCGGGGGTCTGGAGCATCACCTGAGCGGGTGGGCCGCCCTCGACCAGCACCCACTCGCCGGCGTGGGTGGGGAACCACGGCTCGATGTCGTCGAACGGGCGTGAGGTGAGGCCGAACACGGCGCGGATCGGCAGCCGCACGTCACCGCCCGAGAGCTCGGGGTTCTCGAGGTGCGTGTAGAAGCTCAGGGTGCGCACCCGCCACGGCAGACCATTGAAGATGACGCGCTCGCCCTCGCGTACCGATCCCAGGTTGAGCAGCAGCATGGTCTGCTCCCAGAAGCGCGGCAGCGCCGCCTTCGACGCCCACACCACCCCGAACAGGAACAGGCCCGTGATGGTGAGCAGCACCCAGTCGCCGAACAGGTAGAGCACGTACAGGAACACCACGATCGCGCCGAGGCCGGTGAAGAGCGAGTAGGTGAGGTTGAAGATCCGCATCGCCGCCGTCTGGCCGCGGCGGTGGAACGGGCTCAGCCTCTCCACCCACGTCTGCAGGTAGCGGAACCCCACCCAGAAGCCGACCAGCGCCGCCGCCGCGAGCAGCAGGTTGCGCCCGCGGCTGCGGAAGAAGATGCCGATCAGGTTCTCGACCGTGGCCGAGAGGCTGTGGCGCTCGTTGACGAGGCGGTCGAGGCGCGCCTTGTTGTACTCGAGCTCGGAGTCGACCTCCTGGCGGCGCGCCTCCCACTCCGCGGCGAGCTCGCCGAGCGGCGCCACCAGCTCGCCCTCCGGGTAGCGCTGGGTGAATCGCCGGATGTTGTCGTCGGCGCGCTGGATGGCGGTGCGGTGCTCGGTGAGGACCTCGATCTCGCGCCGCAGCCGGTCCATCTCGCGGGGCCGCGTGGTGACGCGCTTGAGCTCGTTGATGGCGGGGCCGAGGAGGTCCTTCACCTCGCGCGCCCAGTCGAACTCCTGCGCCGCCTCGGAGTCGCTCTCGAGCTCGACGCCCGACGCCAGCTCCTTGAAGCGCTGCTCGAGCAGGTCGATGTCGGTGGTGAGGTTCTTGATCTGCTGCTCGACCTCGTCGCGGCGCCCGTCGAAGCGCGGGTTGGCGAGGTCCTGGCGGCGGAGGTCGAGCTCCGCCTCGCGCTTCTTGATGGTGCGCTGCAGCGACAGCAGGCCGTCGCGCTTGGTGGCGAGCTCCTTCTCGTCGTTGCGGGGCGGCAGCTTGCCGACGCCCGGGAACGCGCCGACCTCGGCGGGCGCGCTGGCGCCGCCGGCCGTGGCGGGCTCGTCCGGCGACGGGAGCTGCGCGCGCGCTCCCCGCGCCCCGGCGAGCGACGCGAGCACGAGCGCCGCCGCGATCAGCAGGGCGGCGCGGGCGCGCGTGCGCGACGGAGTCGGCGAGGGCACGGGGGCTCGGCGGAGGGCGCGGGCGAGAGGCTGCGGCGGATCGCGCGGGCGTGCGCCCGGCGCCCGCTCAGAAGAGGCGCGTGAAGAACCCCTGGATCTTAGCCCACGCCGATGCGCCCGGCGCACCGGCGCACGTGCCGTCGGCGTTGGCGAGCGAGACCGCCTCGATGTGCACCCGCGCCACGCCGCCCTTGGTCACGCCGAGCTCGTCGGCGGCGACCTTGGAGAGATCGACGATGCGTCCCGCCACGAACGGCCCGCGGTCGTTGATCTTGACCACGATCTGCTTGCCGTTCTCCCGGTTCGCGACGTTCACGCACACGTTGAACGGCAGCGTCTTGTGGGCGGCGGTGAACTTCGCGTAGGTGTCGAACACCTCGCCGCTCGCCGTCTTCCTGCCGTGGTAGGGCGGGCCGTACCACGACGCCACGCCGTCCTCGCTGAAGCCTTCCCAGCTCTTGACCGGCGTGTAGCGGACGCCGTTCTGGGTGTAGGGCGAGAGCCCCTTGAGCGCCGCCTGGCCGCCGGCTTGCTGCGTCGCGCACCCCTGGAGCGCGAGCGCGGCCGGCAGCGCGGCAGTCAGCAGAGCCACACGTCGCATCGCGAAGTCATCCTACGTGTTCGGTTTCCGGCGCTTCAAGCGCGCCGGAGCGTCGCGCCGGCGGCGCGAATGGCGCAACAGAATCGGGCCGCATGTGGGAGAATGACGCGGCGGGGATGCGCGACCGCCTCGAGCGAGCCGCGCGCCAGACGTGAGCGAATCGTGACCGACGGATCGAGCCCGGCCAGCGACACCGCCACCGTGAGCACCAGCCCCGGCGACGCGGCGAACGAGCTCGCGCTGCTGCGCGACCGGATCGCGGCGCTCGAGGGCGGGGAGCAGGGGCTGCGCTCGCTGCTCGAGCACCTGCCCGGCGTGCTCTGGACCACCGACGGCGAGCTGCGCTTCACCTCCTCGGGCGGGTCGGCGCTGTCGTCGATCGGCCTCGATCCGGGGCAGGTGAACGGGCTCACGCTCTTCGACTACTTCCGCACCGAGGACGAGCGGTTCCCGGCGATCGAGGCCCACCGCCGCGCCCTCGCC
>CAYMQR010000463.1:0-4574 GCA_964392195.1 uncultured bacterium
CGCCGACCGCCTCCATCTTCCACGACGTCACGAACCGCGAACCTTCGCGGCCCCTGGCCGGCTGGATGAGCGCGATCTTCACGATGCCCTCCTCGAGCGGCGCGCGCCCCGTCCTGCTCAGCCGGCGCGCGCCACGGCGGGCTCGCGCGGCGCGCGCTCCGCGCCGGCGCGGTCCGTACCGTCGAGCGGCATCTCGAAGCCGCGCGCCCGCATGAGCCGCTTGACGTAGAGGCGGTACGTCAGGTTCCCCGAGAACGCGATCGGGAAGTTCTTGCCCACCGCGAGCGTGCGCTCGAGGATCGAGCGGAGCTTGAAGGTCTCGCGGTAGGTCCAGCGGAAGCCCTCGTAGAGCTCGGCGGGCGACATGCGCCTGGGACGGAAGACCACGTGCATGGTGTCGTAGTCCGCCCAGTCGTAGCTCAGGATCCGCCCTTCCTTCTCGAGGCGCTCGAAGAGCTGAGTGCCGGGGTAGGGCGTGTAGAGGGAGAAGCGCGGGATGTCGATCTTGAGGCGCTGCACCTCGTCCACGGTGCGGCGGAAGCAGTCGGGCTCGTCCGAGTCGAAGCCGAGCACGAAGCAGCCCTGCACCACGATCCCCGCCGCGTGCAGGCGGCGCATGACCTCGTCGTAGCTCGCGCCGCGGTTGAAGCCCTTGTGGATGGTGTTGAGGGTGCGCTGCTGGCTCGACTCGAAGCCGATGAGCAGGAACCGGCAGCCGCTCCTCTCGAGCAGCTCCATCACCTCGGGGTCGTCGACGATGCGGGTGGTGGCGAGCCCGCCCCAGGTCTTGCCGAGGGGGACCATCGCGGTGAGGAGCTCCTTGGTGTAGTCGAGGTCCTCGAAGGGGCTGACGTCGTTGAGCGCGAAGCGCTTGCGCGGGATGGCGCGGATGTCGCGGATCACGTCTGCGACGGGGCGCTTCTGGTAGCGCTTCCACACCCCGCTCACCGAGCAGAAGTCGCAGGTGTGCACGCAGCCGCGGGTGGCGTGGACCGTGTACGGCATCATGTAGCCGCTCTCGCGCATCAGCTCCCAGCGCGGAGTGGGGATGCCCGTCGCCCACAGCCGTTCCTCCTCGGTGGCGGGCGGCGGCTCGCGGTACTCGCGCTGCAAGCGGCCGGCGCGGAAGTCGTCGATCAGCCGCGGCCAGGTGTGCTCGGCCATCCCCACCACGATCGCGTCGGCGAAGCGCGCCGCCTCGTCGGGGAGGATCGTGACGTGCGCGCCGCCGAGCACCACGGGGATGCCCCGTCCGCGGAAGTGGTCGGCGAGCGCGTAGCAGCGCCGCGCGGTGCCGGTGAGCACGCTGATGCCGACCAGGTCGGCGGGGAAGTCGAGCGGCACCGGGTCGACGCTCTCGTCGACGCACGTGTACTCGACGTCGGGCTGGTCGCGGGTCAGCGCGGCGAGCACCGAGAGCGAGAGCGGCGCCTCGCGCGACGAGCGCACCCGCCCGCCGACGTGGAACTTGTGCATCTGGGCGTCGGCCATCACCAGCAGCACCCGCATCCCGCCTCCCGGAGGTGAGCGCGCGAGCCGGCGGCCGCGAGCCCAACAAATGTGGCTAGCACGAGCGGCGGGCCGCGGATGTGACCCAGGTCACACGAGCGCCGGCTGCCGTGGGAGCGTGCGTGCGGCCGCCGGCGTTGCTCTGGTACGATCGAGACACACTCGTTCGGTGGGTCGGTCTCGCCGGCCCGGCGCCTCGCGCGCCGGGCCGGGGCTCGAGGTCTGCGCCCACGCCCGGCCGCCGGCCGGAACGGAGCGTCACGATGCTGGATCGACTCGATCGCTCGCCCTTGCGCCCGCTCCTGGGGGCCTGCCTCGCGCTCTTCCTCGCCGGCTGCCCGTCGGTCGAGTCGATCGAGCCGGACCCCGCGCAGGCGGGCGACGCGGTGGTGGTCACGGGCACCGCCTTCGGCGAGGCGCAGGGCGCCAACCAGGTCCTGTACGACGGCGCGCCGCTCGCGATCACGAGCTGGTCCGACACCCAGATCGGCGCGACGCTGCCCGACCCCAAGGCCGATGGCACCTACGCGGTCCAGGTCCAGGTCGCGGGCCAGCTCTCGAACCCGCTCACCCACACCATCGTGACGCGGAGCTGGGAGGTCGGCGTCCCCGACGGCGCGGTCGCCTATCACACCGGCACCACCTGCCCGGCGGGCTGGCAGCCGCTCACGGACGCACAGGGCCGGTTCCTGGTGGGCCGCACCGACGGCACGCAGGTCGGCGTCACCGTCGGCACGCCGCTCGCGCAGGGCGAGGACCGCACCCACACCCACCCGTTCTCGACCAGCGTCGACGTGGGCGCGACGGGCGTCGCGGGGCTGAGCGGCTGCTGCACCGACGTCGGCGCCGCGGGCACGCAGCCGGTGAGCGGCGCCACCAACGCGGGTGAGGCCGGCCCGCCGCGGATCGCCCAGATCGCCTGCGAGCGCGTCGTCGGCACGCCGGCGCCGGTCGTCGACGACCACGCCTTCCCGAACGGCTCGGTGGTGCTCTTCCACAAGGAAGGCTGCCCCGACGGCTTCCAGCTCATGAGCGAGGCGAACGGCCGCTTCCTGCTGCCCACGCCGATCGGCGGCCCCGTCGGCGAGACGGTCGGTACCGCGCTCGCGAGCGGCGAGGACCGCGGCCACAGCCACACCTTCAGCTCGTCGATCGAGGTCCCGCAGCAGAGCCTGGCGGCGGCGAGCGGCTCCAACAACCGCGCGCCCAAGGGCACCAAGACGTTCAGCGGCGTCACCGCGAGCGCCTCGGCGGGCGTTCCGTACCTGCAGCTCCTCGCGTGCCGCGCGATCGACCGTCCGGACCCGCCCGTGGGTGAGCCGATCACCGGCGACCCGCTGCCCTCCAAGACGTTCTCGTACTTCGCCACCGCGTCGTGCCCTGCGGGCTGGACCCGCTCGAGCCTGCACGCGGGCCGCTTCGTCGCCGGCTTGCTGCCGCCGAGCGGCGGCGGCGTTCCCTACGAGACCCGCGGCGGCGCGCCGCTGGTCCCCGGCGAGGACCGCCAGCACACCCACGCGTTCGGTGGCTCGGTGAGCGTGCCGAACAGCGAGGTCGTGCTGCTCTCGGGCTGCTGCAACGACAAGTTCGGCGCCAACGGCAGCTTCGGCTTCAGCGGCACCAGCAGCCCGGCCGGCCTCGGCATGCCCTACCTGTCGCTGCTCGGCTGCGAGAAGGACTGACGCCATGCGCACCTCGACGACGGTCCGGCTCGCCACGCTCGGCGCCCTCTCCGCGGCGCTCGTCCTCGCCGCGGTGGCGTGCACCTCGCTCAGCTCGATCACCCCCAACCCCGCCGCGGCGGGCGCCACCATCACCCTCAACGGCTCGGGCTTCGGCACCGCGGTGGGGCAGGTGATCTACGACGGCGCTCCGCTCGCGATCACGAGCTGGGCCGACGCCAAGATCACCGCGACGCTGCCGGGCGCGAAGGCGAACGGCACGTACCTGGTGCAGGTGAGCGTGAACGGCGTGCTCTCGAACGCGCTCACCCACCAGATGCTCACGCCGCAGTACACGATGCACATCGCCGACGGCACGGTGTCGTTCATGTCGGGCTCGGTGTGCCCGCCGGGCTGGGAGGAGCTCACCGACGCGCGCGGGCGGTTCATCGTCGGCAAGACCGACGGCACCGTGGTGGGCTCGCTGGTCGGCGCGGCCCTCGCCGAGGGCGAGGACCGCGTCCACTCCCACGACTACGCGACCACCGTGACGGTGCCCGGCACCGGCATCACCGGCGTGACCGGTTGCTGCAACTCGAGCCTCGGCGACGCCGGCACCTTCGACCTGGTCGGCACCACCGACGGCGGCGACGCGGCGCTGCCGCGCATCCAGCAGCTCGTGTGCGAGCGCAAGGTCACGACCCCGCCGGCAGAGATCGACGACCACCCGTACCCGGCCGACACGGTGATGTACTTCCACCGTCAGAGCTGCCCGAGCGGGTTCTCGCTCATGTCCGGCGCCGATGGGCGCTTCCTCGTGCCCACGCCGGCGGGCGGCGACGTCGGCGCGACGGTCGGGCTGCCGCTCGACAACCGCGAGGACCGCGTCCACGACCACGGCATCCGCACCTCGATCCAGGTGCCCGAGAGCGGGGTGGCGGCGCTCGGCGGCCTCAACTTCAACCACACCAAGAAGGGTGTCTACGACTCGAGCCTGTTCGGCCGCACCGAGCCGGAGACGAGCGGCATGCCGTACATCCAGCTGCTGGCGTGCCGCGCCGCGGTGCGGCTGCCGCCGCCCCCCGGGCAGGTGGTGGTGGGCGACACGGTGCCGACCGGCACCTTCGCCTTCGTGAACGCGCTCGCGTGTCCGTCGGGCTGGACGCGCTCGGGCGCCCACGAGGGCCGCTTCGTGATGGGCCTGCCGGAGAACGGGATCCCCTACGAGACCCGCGGTGGCGCGCCGCTCGCCGATCGCGAGGACCGCGTCCACGCCCACTCGTTCCACGGCCAGGTGACGATCCCGAGCCTCGACGTGGCGCTGGTGAGCGGGTGCTGCTACTCGGACACCGGCGCGCACGGCACGTTCGGCTACACCGGCGTCACCGACCCCGCGCCGACCGG
>CAYMQR010000464.1:0-4540 GCA_964392195.1 uncultured bacterium
GTCGGGACGAGAAGCCCAGCGCGCCGCTCGACGGCGGCGAGAAGTCGAGCCCCTTGCCGCCGTCGCGGAAGTGGCCCTGGCCATCGCCGAGCAGCACCATCAGCCCGCGCAGGTGGACCGCGAGCGCCAGGTCCGCGTGCCCATCGCCGTCGAGGTCACCGACCGCCGCGTCGCCGTAGTCGTAGTCGAGGCCCGGCCACGTGAGGCCCTGCCAGCGCTTCCAGTGGCCCGCGCCGTCGCCCAGGAAGATCGCGGGCGCGCCGAGCGACTTGCGCGCCGGCCCGTG
This sequence comes from uncultured bacterium, assembly GCA_964392195.1. Lineage (GTDB taxonomy): Bacteria > JADJOY01 > JADJOY01 > JADJOY01 > JADJOY01 > JADJOY01. Next base: position 287 of record CAYMQR010000464.1, read on the forward strand.
GACCAGGTCGAGCTTGCCGTCGCCGTTGACGTCGGCGATCGCGAACCCCTCGCGCCACTGGCCGGACCTGGGCAGGCCGGCGCCGAAGTCGACGAACGTCATCGGCTTCCCGGCCGGCAGCTCGACGGCGTACGACGCCTCGATGGCGGCGAGGTCCGCCGCGGTCGGCCGCGGGTTGCTGACCGGCACCGGCGTCTCGGGTGGCCGGTACACCTTGTAGTACCAGTAGTCGGCGTCCTCGCCGGTGATCTCGATGGGGATCGACCACACGGTGCGCACCGTGTGCTCGTCCACCTTGCGGCCGTGGGCGCGCGGCAGCTTGTCCACGAAGTACTGGCGCCCCTGCTCGTCGGTGAGCCACTTGCCGTCCGGCGGTTGCGGGCCGGGATCGGGGGGTACGTCGGTGCTATCGGGCTCGGCGGACGCGGTTGCTGATCCGGGCGCCGGACTGGTGGGCGCGTGAGACGCGCAGCCGATCAGGCCAGCGAGCGCCAGGATCCCGGCCACACCGAGCCCGCGTCCGCGGCGGGCTCGGAGCCGTGGCCGGCTCTCGTCGTCGTTCATCATCGAAGCTCGGCTCCTCCCGTACCGGGGCTCGTCCCCGGTACGGCGCGCGCGAGGATAGTGATCGATCGCCCGCGCGACCAGCGTCAGTGCGGCACCACCACCGGGGCCGCGGACGGTGTGGGCGGCGAGTCGAGCCAACCCCGTGACGCAAGCTCACCCGCGAGCGCCTCGCCGACCAGGCGGTGCGCGCGCGCGCTCGGATGTGGGTCCACGCCCGGGACCAGCAGCAGCTCGGGCCCGACGTGGGGCGCCAGCACCGGGAGCAGATCGAAAGCCGCGAGTCCGTTCTCGGACGCGAGCGCCGCGACCTTCGCGTGCAGGTCGGCGAACGGGTAGCGGTCGCCGAGCGCGAAGTCGAGGAGCGGGAAGATCGCCACCAGCACCGGGATCCGCCGCTCGCGCGAGATCTCGCCCAGCCGCGCGAAGGCGTCGCGAGCCTGCCGCCAGCCCAGGTAGTCGTCGGCGTGCAGCGCCCGGTAATAGTCGACGAGCGCGTTATGGCGGCGGGTGTTCTCGAGCCGCCCGAACGCCAGCCGCGCGAGCGCGCTCCGGCCCACCAGCGCGCCCCACGCGCCGCTCGGCTCGCGGCGCAGCGTCGGCTCGCGCAGCGCGTCGAGCTTGAGCGGGTGCCACTCGTCCTCGGGGTCGTTGAGCACGTAGCCGAGCACGATCGCGTCGGGCGCGAGGTCGAGCCCGCCCTTCCTCTCGAGCATCCGCACCTCGTGCGCCGTCGAATAACCCTCGTGGGAGTAGTTGATCGGCTCGACGGTCACGCCGCCGGCGCGCTCCGCGAGCAGCGGCGCGAGCAACGCGCAGTAGTTGGCGTCGCTCGGGACTCCCCGCGCGAACGTGAAGCTGTCGCCGAGGCACAGCACCCGGCGCACGCCGGCGGGCTTCTCGAGCGCGTGGTCGACGTCGTGGAACTCGCGGGAGTTGAGCCGGACCCGGGGCGCCGCCTCGCGCGGCCCGCTCGCCGGTGGCGGCGCGACCAGCCGCGCCCCCACCTCGCCCACCGCGGCCGCGGTGCAGCACACCAGCCCCAGCGCCACCGCGCGCACGCGCCACCGCGCGCGGCCAGCACCCGCGCCTGCCCGCCCCGCCCCGCTCAACGGTCGAGCCGCTCGAGCGCGGCGTTCGCGAAGTAGCGCACCATCGGGTCGGCGTCACCGAGCGCGCGCGCCAGCGCCTCGGCGTCGAGCACGCCCGGCCCGCCGTAGCGCCACAGCGCCCAGATCGCGCGCTGCCGCACCGTGAGGTCGCGGCTGGCGAGGGCGTGCACGAGCGCGGGCGACGCCGCGCGCGGCTCCTCGCGGAAGATCTCGCCGAGCGACCACGCGGCGCCCTGGCGCACCTCACGGTCGTCGTCGTCGAGGGCGCGCCTCAGCACCGGCACCGACGCCACCACTCCCTTGCGGATCGCGCCGAGCGTCACCGCCGCCCACTTCCGCACCTCGATCGCCGGGTCGTAGAGCGCGTTCATGAGCGGCTGGAGCGCGGCGCCGTCGGCGCCGGTGTTCCACACCGCCACCGCCGCTTCCTGGCGGACGTCCTGGTCGGCGTCGGAGAGCATCCGCATCAGCGCCGGCACCGCGGACTCGGCCGCCGAGCCGATCTTGGCGAGGGCGCGCGCCGCCTGCTGGCGCACCTTCGCCACGCCGTCCTCGAGCGCCGCGATCAGCGCCGGCACGGTCTGCGCCGCGGTGCGGTCCATCTCGCCGAGCGCGAACGCAGCGCCCGCGCGGATCGTGGGATCGGCGTGCTGCAGCGACTCCACCAGCGGCAGCACGGCCTCCTCGCCGATCCGCGCCAGCGCCCACGCGGCGCGGGTGCGGACCTGCGGCGACGGATCGACCAGCCCGCGGACCAGCGCCGGGATCGCCAGCCGCGACCCGGCGCCGATCATGCCGAGCGCCATCGCGGCGCGGTCGCGGACCCGGTCGGCGGCATCGGCGAGCGCCTCGATCAGGCTCGAGGTGGCGGCCACGCCCGCCGGCCCGTACGCCGAGAGCGCGTCGGCGACGTCGGCGCGGACCTCGGCGTCGGCATCGCCGAGGCTCTCGATCAGCACCGGCAGCAGCGCGAGCGACGCGGTGCCGAGCCGCTCGCAGGCGAGCGCCCCCGCTCGCCGGTCGAGCGCGCTCGCGGCGCGCAGCAGCTCGCGCACCGGCTCGAGCGCCTCGTCGCCGAGCTTGCGCAGCGCGTTCGCGGCCCACTCGGCGGCGTCGTTGTCGCGGCCGAGCAGCACCCGCGCGATCGCCGGCACCGCGCGGCGCGCCAGCACCGGCACGTGCCGCAGCGCCGGCCAGGCCAGCTCGAGGAGAGTCAGTCCCGCCATCGGCTCGCGCTCGCCTCGCCTTCGCTCGCCGCCGCCACGCCGCTCACGCGTGAAGCGCCGCGTCCCGGCGCGCCGCGGTCGGCGGCGCGCCGGGGCGGATGCGCTCGGCGGTCAGCACGCCGGTGGTGCGGCGCAGGCTGCGCAGCAGGCCGTCGAGCTGGCGCAGGCTCTTGACCTCGATCGTGAACTGGAGCTCGGCGCGACCGTTGCGGAACGAGCGGGTGTCGGCGCGGGTGATGTTCACGCCCTCGGCGCTCACCAGCTTGGAGACGTGGCCGAGGGCGCCGCGGCGATCCTGGATCATCACGCGGATGCGCGTCGAGCGCACCAGGTCCGGCACCTCCGGCCAGGTCACGTCGACGCGCCGCTCGGGCTCGGTGGCGAGACCGGAGGGGCACAGCGCGTCGTGCACCGTGATGCCGCGCCCGCGGGTGATGAAGCCGATGATCGGGTCGCCCGGGATCGGCGCGCAGCAGCGCGCGAAGCGCACCAGCACGTCGTCGAGGTCGGCCACCCGCACCGCGCCCGCGGTGCGGCGCGCCACGCTCTTCACGATCCTGGCGAGGCGCGTGGGCTTGGGCGCGGGCGGCTCGGGGACCAGCTCCGCCACCACCTTCTCGACCGCGAGCTTGCCGTAGCCGACCGCGGCGGTGAGGTCGTCGACCGTCGAGAGCCCGAGGGTCGCGAGCGCCTTCTCCAGCCCATCGCCTTTCGCCACCCGCTTCCAGCTCGTGTGCGCGCGCTTGAGCTCGCGCTCGAGCAGCGCGTGGCCGACCTCGCGACTGCGCTCGCGCTCGACGGTGCGCAGCCAGCCGCGGATCTTGGTGCGCGCGCGCGACGAGCGCACCCACTCGAGCCAGTCGCGGCTCGGGTGGCCGCTCGGCTGGGTGAGGACCTCGACGGTCTGGCCGCTCTTCACCTCGTGGCGCAGCGGCACCCAGCGCCCGTCGATGCGCGCGCCGATCGACCGGTGGCCGACCTGGGTGTGGATCGCGTACGCGAAGTCGAGCACCGTGGCGCCCTTGGGCAGGCGGCGGATGTCGCCCTTGGGCGTGAAGCAGTAGACCTCGTCGGGATAGAGGTCCATGCGGAACGCCTCGAGCGCCTCCGCGGGGTCCTCGATCTCGGCGAGCGTCGACATGAGCTGCCTGAGCGGAGCGAACTTGGACGCCTCGTCGGGGGCGAGCGTCCCGCCCTCCTTGTAGACCCAGTGCGCGGCGATGCCGCGCTCCGCCACCTGGTCCATCTCCTCGGTGCGGATCTGCACCTCCATGCGCCGCCCCTCGAAGCCGACCACGGTGGTGTGCAGCGACTGGTAGAGGTTGTCCTTGGGCGTCGCGATGTAGTCCTTG
>CAYMQR010000465.1:0-4532 GCA_964392195.1 uncultured bacterium
ATCGATCGGATCCACGGAGCCGATCGACATGGAGACCCCGTGCATCACGATCGGGAAGCGCTCGCGGACCTGGTCGAGGACCCAGAGCGGACGTCCGCCCGGGATCATGTAGTTCTCGGAGATGATCTCGAACCAGTCGACGCGCGGCTCGCCGTTCAGGATGTCGGTGTAGTGGACGGTGCGCAGCCCGAGCCCGTGCCCGAGGGAGGGGATGGAGTCGGATCGCGTCATGGCGGCGTGGGTCCGTGGCGAGCTGGGATGATCGAGTCTCCCCGATCGCGCGGGGCGAGAGCAAGGGAGCCCGGTGGCGGATGGATCTCCCGACTCGGTCCCCGGACGACGCCGTTCGTTACACCCTCCACTCGCGGCGCCCGAGGGTCGGGCACCGTGGCCGTGGACGCGCCGAGCCGGCGCGGTAGACTCGCCCGTCCTCGCCCCACCCACCACCCGTGTCCACGACCTCGGCCCTCGACGAGCTCAAGGCCCTCCTCGGCTCGGGGCACACGCTCGTCTACCTCCACACGCCCGAGGAGGCGCGCTGGGAGCGCAACCTGCGTGCGCTTGCGAGGCGCGCGCGGGTGGCGGTGCGCGGCTGGAGCAGGACGCGCGGTCTCGAAGGCGCCGAGGGAGCGCCTTCGCTGGGCGAGCCGCGCGCGTTGCTGGACCACCTCGCGGAGGTGAGCGAGCCCACCTGGTTCGTGCTCCGTGACTTCCACGCCGAGCTGGGCGATCCGTGGGTGGTGCGCCGGCTGCGCGAGCTCGCCGAGGGCGCGACCGAGCGTCGCTCGGCCGTGCTGGTGCTCTCGAGCGTGCTGGTGGTGCCGCCCGAGCTCGAGCGCGAGGTGGCGATCCTCGAGCTGCCGCTCCCCGACGCCCGCGACCTCCGGCCACTGGTGAGCGCCGCGCTGGCGCGCTTGCGTGGCGCCGACGAGGGTGTGCCGGGTTCGACAGGTGGTGCGGACCCGGAGCTCGGCGAGCGCGTCGAGCGCGCGCTGCTCGGGCTCACCGAGCGGGCCGCGGCGCGGGTGCTGGCGCGCGCCCTGGCCGGCGCGACGACGCCAGGCGCCGACGTGGTGCGCGCGATCGTCGCGGAGAAGCGCAGGGTGCTGGCGCGCTCGGAGCTGCTCGAGTTCGTCGATCCGGGCGCGGGGCTCGGCGACCTCGGCGGGCTCGACGAGCTCAAGCGCTGGATCGAGCGCCGCAGCCGCGCCTTCGGCGAGGCCGCGCGCGCCCGAGGCCTGCCCGCGCCGACCGGGCTGCTGCTCCTGGGCGTGCAGGGCTGCGGCAAGAGCCTCACCGCGCGCGCCGTCGCCGACTGCTGGGGGTTCCCGCTCGTTCGCCTCGACCTGAGCGCGGTCATCCGCGCCGAGCGCCAGGGGCGCGACGAGGGCCTCAAGCGCGCCCTGGCGGTGGCGGAGAAGCTCGCCCCGGTGGTGCTGTGGGTCGACGAGCTCGAGAAGGGGTTCGCCGACGCGGGTGGCGAGGGCGAGGGCGCCGTGGCGCGCGCGCTCGCGACGTTCCTCACCTGGATGCAGGAGAAGCGCGCGCCGGTGTTCGTGGTGGCGACGGCGAACCGCGTGGATCGGCTGCCGGCGGAGCTGGTCCGCAAGGGGCGCTTCGACGAGATCTTCTTCGTCGATCTGCCGACGCTCGCCGAGCGTCGCCAGATCGTCGCGATCCACCTCGCGAAGCGCCGCCTCGACCTCGAGCGCTTCGACGTCGCGGCGCTGGCGCGAGCCTCGGCCGGGCTCACCGGCGCCGAGATCGAGCAGGCGATCCTCGCAGCCTGTTACGAGACGTTCGCCGACGGAGCGGAGCCGTCGACCGCCGACGTGCTGCGCGCGATGAAGAGCTCGATCCCGCTCGCGGTGACGATGGCGGAGCAGATCGATCAGCTCCGGGAGTGGGCGGAGAAGCGGGCGCGGCCGGCCTGCCTCGACAACCGCCTCCGGGACATGATCGCGGAGACGCTGGCCGACGCGGAGCGGCCGGCAGGGGAGGATGCGTGAGATCGGTGCGCTGCGATCGCTGCGGGTTCGTGCAGGCCGAGCGGGCCACGTGCCGCAAGTGCGGCTACATGCTGGCGCTGGCCGGAGCCGGCCGGGAGCTGGCGTTCGGTCGGGCCGAGGAGCACGAACGAGCGGTCGCGTCCGGAACGAACGTCGAGGAGCCTCGGCTCGGCTTCGGCGAGGAGGAGGAGGCGCGCGTCGCCGTCGGTGGCGGACGCCGCCCGGGGCGCACGCGTCCCGAGAGCGTGATCGCGGTTCCTGCGCCCGCCGAGCCCGAGCCGGCGGCGGTCGCGGCCGAGGCGACCGCCGCCGTCGAGGAGGACGCGCCGGCCGCGGTCGAGGTGCCGCCGGCGCCGACGCCCGAGGCTCGTGGCGAGCCCGCGCCGAAGAAGGCGGTGCCCGAGGCGATCACCCGGATCCGCAGCGTGCCGCTGACCGCCAGCCTGGACGCGACCGGCCACGTGATGATCGAGTTCCAGTGCAGGAAGTGCGATCGCTACGGCGTGCTGCTGGTGCCGCCCGAGCTGATGGAGACGGGCATCGAGGGCGAGTGCGGGTCGTGCCATCGCTCGGCGCCGATGACGCGCGTCGAGCTCGAGGCGAAGCGCTTCGATCGTTACGAGGGCTGACGGCGGCGTGATCCGCCGGCGCCGCGCTCGAGCGCGAGGTCGGCGCTCGCCGGCAGGCCGAACATCGACCACGCGGAGCGCGCCGCGTCCACCACCGCCGCGGCGCACAGGTCGGCGGCGAACGAGCCGAGCGCGTTGGGATCGGTGAGCCGGTCGCCCGTCGACAGCCCGAACACCACGTCGCCGTCGTAGAGCGTGGGGGCGGGCCTGAGCGCCCGGAACATCCCGGCGCTCGCCATGCGTGCGAGGCGCTGCGCTCCGATCTTGTCGAGGCGCGCCGAGGTCGCGACCACCATCAGCGTCGTGTTCTGGAACGTGGCGCGCTGGATCCGGCCTGGATCGAGGATCCACTCGCCCGAGCCGACGAGCTGGCGCGAACGTGGGTTGCGCCGCGTGCCGGCGATCGGACGCCCGGAGTCCGGATCGACGATGTCGCCGTAGGGGTTGGCAACGGCGACCGCGAGCACCTCGGTGCCGTCCGGCAGCGTGCCGGCGGCGGCGCCGAGACCGGCCTTGGTGGCACACGTGATGCCGAGGAGCTTGCCGCAGCTCGCGCCGGTGCCGGCGCCGACGCAGCCGACCTCCACCAGGTCGGCGCGCGCGGACTCGCAGGCGAGGCGCGCCAGATCCACCGTCGGCACCGCGTGCGGGTCGCCGGCGTTGAGGTCGAAGAGGATCGCCGTCGGTACGATCGGTACCACGCGCTTGCCGACCGGGAAGCCTCGCCCTCGGGCCTCGAGGTAGCCGACGACCCCCTGGGTGGCGTCGAGCCCGAAGCCGCTGCCGCCCGCCAGCACCAGCCCCTGGATCACGGGCACCAGGTGCGCGGGATCCAGCGAATCGACCTGGCGCGTGCCCGACGCGAAGCCCGCGACGTGCAGCACCGCGACCGCGCCGTCCTCGACGAGGAACACGGTGATCCCGGTGCCACCGTCCGGGTCGCTCGCATGCCCGATGCGGAGGCCGGGAATGCGGATCGGCCGGTAACGGGCGGTGCGCCCGTCCCGGGCTGGAGAGCGGCGTGGTCGAGGCATCGGGGTGGGCGGACTACGGCGGCGGGCTCGAGCAGGGGCGATTCGCTACCACGGCGCTCCCGGTCGAGCAAGCCGCCGCGCCGCTCACGACGGCTCGGGGCGTTGCTCCTCGCGTCGCTCGCGGATGTGCAGCTTGCCGTTGAGCGGCAGGCAGTCGAGGCGCACGTTGAGCGAGCCGTCGGAGTTCTCGAAGGCCACGCCGACCCGCTGCCACACCGGCCGCTCGAGCCCCTCGCGTTCGATGATGTTCCACACGTATTTCATGGGTTCTCCTCCCAGCAGCGCAGTTGCACCGCCTCGGCCACGTGGGCGAGGGCGATGTGCTCCTCGGCCGCCAGATCTGCGATGGTTCGGGACACCTTGAGGATGCGCGCGTGGGCGCGCGCGGAGAGCTTGAAGCGGTCCATGGCGCGCTTGAGGAGCGCCGCAGCGTCGGTCTCGAGGCGGCACCAGCGCTCGAGCTGGGATTCGTCCATGACCGCGTTGGTGGTGGTCTCGGCGTCGCCGAAGCGGCGCCGCTGGCGGTCGCGGGCGCGCACCACGTGCGCCCGGACGTCGCGGCTGGTGGGGCCGGTCGGCGGACCCGTGAGCTGGTCGAACGACGGCGACGGCACGTGCACGGTCAGGTCGATGCGGTCGAGCAGCGGCCCCGAGATCCGCCCCTGGTAGCGGCGCACCTCGCCCGGGTCGCAGGTGCACGCGCGGTGCGCGTCGCCCCGGTAGCCGCACGGGCAGGGGTTCATCGCTGCGATCAGCATGAAGCGCGCCGGATAGGCGAGGGTGAGAGCGGCGCGGGCGATCGCGTAGTCTCATGGGAGACGCGGTCCTGCGGCAGTATCGCGCCCGCCCGGCCCGGCTCC
>CAYMQR010000466.1:0-4486 GCA_964392195.1 uncultured bacterium
GAGAGCACGACCGGACATGCGGACCGCCAGGAGGCGGTCCCTCCGAACGATGGGGCCACGCCTCGGAGGGCCCGACTCCCGTCGGGCCGCCGAGGACGATCTACGGGACGGGCGGCACGAAGGGGCAGGACGAGTCCTCGAGGCACAGGTCGTCCTTCAGCGTGCGGCCGCCCGAGGACAGGTAGAGCCCGATCTGGTTCTGCGACCACACCGCCCAGTCGATGGGCGCGTCGGGGGTCGAGAAGCCGATGAACTCGTGCTTGATCCCCATCGGGAAGCGCACCGCCGAGAGCCCGTCGCCCACCCGCACCGGCGGTAGCGGCCCGATGCCGCCGTTGTTGCGGTCGAGGTCGTCGATGTCCCAGCGCTGCTCGTAGGGGATGTCGCCCTCCGGCAGCATCTCGTCGTTCTCGATGAGGATGTCGTTGATGCGCAGCGCCTCGCTCTCGTCGCCGTAGAAGCCGGCGGCGCGCGCGAGCGCCAGGTGGCAGTTGAACGGCACCGTGAAGTCGCCGGGGTCGCTGGTCTGGAGCACCGGCTTGGGCGGCACGCCCGGTAGCGGATCGACGAACAGGTGGGGCGCGTAGTTCACCGGATCGCCCGGGTCGAACACCATCTGCGCGAGCCCGATGAAGCGCCGCACGTCGGGAGTGTTGCGGCGGAAGCCGAGCCCCTCGTGCGTCGAGGTCACGGTCACGGTGCGCGGCGCGCCGTCGGCGCCCACCTGGGTGATCTCGAGGGTGTCGCCGACGTCCGCGGGGATGCCCACCGCGAAGCCACCCGAGTCCTCGGCGACGCCGCTCGCCTCCTCGCCGTTGGTGAGGTTGCGCACCTGGATCACCGAGCGCGCCTGGGCGGGCAGCGAGCCGAGGGTGACCTTGGGGATCACCTCGGGATCGCAGCCCTCGTCGCCCGCTTCCTTGGCGGCGTCGTTGTTGAGGGTGAGCGCCACCTGGCCTCCGCTCACCGGGCAGCCCACCACCACCGGCCCGATCACCTGCAGGAACATGTCCTGGGTGACGAAGCGGAGCCGCGAGCGCAGGATCATGTCGGCGAGGTTGCCGCCCGGCACGATCGGCGCGGCGGCGCGGATCGCGGGCTCGACCGCCGCCGCGACGTTGGTGAGGATCCCGCCGAGCGAGGTCCCCGACATCACGAACGTGGCGTCCGGACCGCCGAGGTCGAGGCGCCCGTCGCCGTCGAAGTCGCCGTCGAGCTCCGGCACGCCGTCGCCGTCGAGGTCGAACTGCGCCTGCTCGCCGAGGTGCTTCAGCACGCGGATGAGCTGCATGTCGTCGATCACCGTCTGGCGCACGGTGTCGCGGGTCTCGAAGGCGTTGGCGCGGAAGAACGAGGCGCCGGAGTCGGTGATGCCGTCGCCGTCGGCGTCGACCGCGCGCCCGGTCACACCGATCGCCTCGATCACGCCCACCTCGAAGAGCTTGTCGGCGGCCTCCTGGAGGTCGTTCACCGGGCCCAGGTCGATGCCGGTCAGGATGCCGATCAGGTTGACGATGAGCTGCGGCGGGATCGGCAGGTCGCCGGCGAGCCCCTCGATGTCGCCGCGGGCGTCGGCGATCGCGTCGAACGGCCCGTGGCCCACGGCGTCGATCGCGGCGATGGCGATGCCGAAGCGGCTCATGGTGTTCGCGAAGCCGACGCTCTCGAGCCGCGAGGTGTTCGAGCCGTGCTGGTAGACGAGCACCGGGAACGGCGGGTGGTGGTCCTCGGTCTCGCGCGGGATCGACAGCATGAAGGTCACGCGGTCGGTCTCGATCGTGCCCTCGCCGGTCTCCGGGTTCACGTCCATCACGCCGTCGGCGGTCTGGATCAGGCTCGGCGACAGGAAGCTGCCGAACACGAAGTAATCGACGCCGTCGACGCCGAAGTTGGGGAACTCGCCGGGCGTGGCGAACGACTCCGCGGCCTGCAGGATCGGCGACAGGAACTCGGACTGGAGGATGAACCTGTTGTCGCGGTCGTCCTTCGGGATACCGAGCAGGCGCAGCGAGCCGTCGCCGTCGGTGGTGATGTCGAGGTCCTCGAGCTGGTCGATCCTGGGCGGCGCGATCGCCGCCATCCGCGCGAGCGGCCCCTCGCCGTCGAGCCCGCGGCGCGCGCTCTCGAGGAGCGACGTCACGGACTGGGTGGTGAACGTCCACGCGAACGCCCACCGCGAGAGCGGCACGCCGAGCGACTCGAGCACCGGCAGCGCGTCCGAGAGGTCGTCGGTCTGGTCGAGGTGGTGGACCGCGCCGAACGGCGAGCGGATCGGCTGACCGTCGCGGCCGCGCAGGCCTTCGGTCAGCACCACCGCGTAGTGGCTGCGCTGCTCGAGCGGCATCACCGGCCGCACGATCAGCGTGTCGGTCGCGACCTCGTAGAAGTCCACCCACTCGTCGGGCCCGCCGGCGGTGCGCGGCGCCACGTTGCTCGCCGGGTACACGTAGCCCGAGAGCGCGCGGTCGGGATCGAACGGGAAGAAGTAGCTGGGGTCGTCGCGGACCGGGAAGTTGCCGCGCCCGAGGTCGAGCGGCACCGGCTTGCCGTAGGCGCGCGAGGTGGGATCGACGTTGACCAGCCAGATGTTCGCCTGGGTGGCGGTGGAGAGATCGAGCGGCTCCTCGAAGCGCACCGTCAGCGGCGCGTAGGTGCCGAAGCCGTCGAGCTCGTCGACGTGGCCGCGGATGCGGCGCTCGAGCGCGGTGGGGGCGTCGGTGCTCACGTTCACGCGGCGGTGCGTCGGCGTGGTCTCGTCGTAGAGCGTCGCCACGTCGTTGGGGAACGGGATCTCGGCGAACGGCCGCGCGTAGAGGTCCCACACGATCCGCGGACCGCTGCCCGCGGGCGTGGCCTTGAGCCCGGGAGCCCGGTCCGACGAGCCGCACCCCGCGCCGCCCAGCGCCACCACCGCGCACGCCGCCACCACCGCCAGCACACGAGACCTCATCGGGCTCACCATCGGGCGCTCAGGCGCCCCTGCACGAGGGCGATCGCGTCGGGCTTGGCGCCCGAGGCGTCGCGGAACGCTCCGCCGGGCCAGTAGCCGCCGCTCTCGACGCCGACCATCACGTGGATCTCGTCGGCGAGGATCCGGTAGCCGAGCCCGCCGTCGACCTCGAAGCCGAGGTCGTGGTCGCCGACCGGCCCGCCCAGGTAGTTCCGTGGGCTGCCGCCGGCGTCGAAGCTCGCGAACGGGTCCACCACGTCCTCGAGCGCCTGCGCCCACAGCACTCCGAGCTTCACCTCCCAGCCGCGGTCCTTCGCCTCGCGCCAGGTGAGCCGCGGGTTCAGGTACACGGCGTTGGTGACGCCGCCGCGCGTGTCCACCAGGTAGGCACCCGGCGTGGGGCTGCCCACCAGCAGCGGATCGCCGAGGTTGTAGGCGCTCGCCGCGGTGAGCGCGGCCAGGTACTCCTCGAACATCACCAGCCCGACGTTGAAGTCGGGGTCGAACGTGAGGTTGGTGACCTCGTCGTCGAACGGGTTGCCGTCGCCCGACGCGTAGCCGGCGTCGAGCAGCGCGTCCACGCTCTCGGTCGAGTAGCCCGCGCTCAACGTGGCGCCGTGCTGGAGGACGGTGGCCTGCTCGGGGCTCGCGGGAGTCGCGACCAGCTCGGTGTTGCCGACCGCGATCACCGCCTCGGCCTCCACCTTCCAGTCGTCGGCGTGCCAGCGCACGAAGCCGTCGGTCAGGTTGATGCGGGTGTTGGTGTCGCGCTCGTTGCGCTGCAGGCGGAACGCGTCGTAGAGCCCGCCCTCGAGCACGCCGTCGCCGTAGCTCAGCGCCACCACGTAGTTCCACGCGTGGTCCTGGTAGCCGTGGCGCGTGAGGTCGTCCTCCACCGGGCGATCGACCGCCGCCGCCACCGCCCACGGGTGCGCCGGGTCGCCGGGCGAGCCGCCGAAGCGCACCACCGCGCGATCGACGCGGTCGCCGTAGCGCTTGTCACCCCACGGCGCTTCGCCGACGCCGTCGTCGGCGAGCAGCCCGAGCCCCCAGAGGCTGCCCTGGCGGCCGAGGCGCACCACGAAGCGGTCGACCACCGCCTCGCCCCACAGGTAGTCGAGGTCGGCGGTGTCGAGCTCGTCGTCGCGGATCGCGCGCGGCGGCGGAGTGTCGCCGCCGATCACGCCCTCCGCGAAGTCCGCCTGCGCCACCAGGCGCAGGCTCCGCAGCGCCCCGCCGTCCGGGTGCCAGGCGATCCAGGGAGCGAGGCGCAGCCGGTGCTCGAGCCAGTCGGAGTCGGGCTGCTCGGCGTCCGGGATCAGCTCCGGATCGACCGGCTGGAGAGCGGTCAGGTAGGTGAGCCGCAGCCGCCAGTCGCCCTCGAACGCCACCGTCCAGTCGTCGTAGCGGAACTCGAGGAGCTTGGAGGGCTCGGCCGGGGCCGCGGGAGCCGGCGCCGGCGCGGCGGCGGGCGCGCTCTCCTGCGCCGCGGCGAGATCCGCGACGCGGATCAGGGCGAGCGTGGCGGTGGCGATC
>CAYMQR010000467.1:0-4484 GCA_964392195.1 uncultured bacterium
CCGGTCGTCAGCCAGAGCATCCTGAGCGGCACGGTCCACACCGTGATGCGTGACGCTCGCTGCGACGTGGCGGTCTACGTGCAGCGCCACTTCGGGCCGTGGCGCCGGGTGCTGGTGCCATACCTCGGCGGCGTCCACGACCGCGGCGCCCTGGAGCTGGCGCGGCGGCTGGCGAACGGCCGCGGCGCGGGCGCCGTCGACGCGAGCGATCGCCACGTCACGATCCTCCACGTGATCCCGCCCGATCGTCCCGAGGGGGCCGAGCGCGCCGGGCTCTCCGCCGCCACCAAGGCCTTCGAGGCGGCGCACCTCGAGCTCAAGGTGATCGAGGCGCGCTCGCCGCTCGACGCCGCCGTCGCCGAAGCACGGCGCGGCTACGACCTCGTCGTCGTCGGCGTGGCCGAGGAGTGGGGGCTCGAGCCGCGGATGTTCGCCGGCGAGCACGAGCGCCTCGCCGCCGAGGCGCCGGGGTCGCTGCTGATCGTCCGCAAGTACCGCCGTCCCGGCGACAGGACCGAGCTGGTCGGCGCCGCCACGTTGCGCGCGGACACCCCGGCGCCGTCCACGGCGGCGTAGCGGACGACTCGCCCCCTCCCGACCTCCGTCGGCGGCCCCGGCACCGCGGCGGATCGCGAGCCGATCCACCGGAGCGGGCTCACGCCACGACGTCCGGCGATCGGGCGCGACCCGTGTTAGCCTGCATCACGCTCCCCAAAAAGTGACGTCGCGCCCGCTGCGTGCCGCCCGGAGGAATCCGATGAAGGTCGGCACGGATCTTCAGCATCCCTGTCCCAACTGCGCGAACCCCGCGCACACGGTGACGGCGGTGACGCACGGCAACACCGCGGCGGTGACGTGCAACCGCTGCGGCTTCACCCGGCGCTATGTCGTGTCAGTGGACGAGCCGGCGCCAGCGCCCGTCCCGGCGCGAGCCAGCAAGCCGGTGGCCAATCGCACCAGGAAGCGCACCTCGCCGTGGGCGACCGAGACCAGCCGGGTCGCGGCGGACCTGGCGCGGCCGGTCCGTCGGTACAAGCTCAGCGACACGTACCGTCTCGGCGATCGGGTCGAGCACGCGACGTTCGGTCTCGGCATCGTCGACGAGATCCTCGGTCCCACCAAGATGCAGGTGTTCTTTCCCTCCGGGCATCGGAAGATGATGCACGGCATCCCCTGAGAACGCGCAGCAGAGGGCGCCTCCGTGGTGACGGTCGTGCGGTGCGGTGAGCCGCGCCGCGGGTGCGTGCAGCGGGCCGACGGGACCCGGGACGGGGTGCCGATCGCGGCGATCGCCGGGTTCGTGGCGAAGGTGGAGCCACGGCGCACGGCTCGCCGTGCGATGACATCGGCAACGGGCCGATGCCGTGGCCGACCGCCACTACCTGGACCACGAAGGCGAGACTCGTCAGCAAGCTCGCCATCGGTCGCTCCCGCGGCGAGCGCCGCGCGAGCGGGCGGGCCCGCGCTCAGTTGAGGCTGCGCACCTTGCCGCGCAGCCCGCGGCGGCTGCCCTTCGACTTCGCCGGGCGTCCGCGCGGCGGCCCGTCGAAGCTGGGCGTGAATCCGCCCCCCGAGGGCGGTCGACGGGGTCCGCCGCCACCGCCGCCACCGCCGCCGGGGCGAGCGCCACGCTCCTCGGCGGCGTTGACGTTGAGCTTGCGGCCGCCCAGCTCGTGCTGGTTGAAGCGCGCGATCGCCTCCTTCGCCTCGGCCTCGGTGGAGAACTGGACGAACGCGAAGCCGCGCGGCCGCCCGGTCTCGCGATCGGTGGGCAGGAAGACGTCCGTCACCGAGCCCGCGGCCGAGAAAAGCGCGGTGAGCTCGTCCTGCGTGGTGCTGAACGCGAGATTGCCGACGAAGATCTTGGTGGACATGGACTCTCCTCTGAGTGCGCTCGGGGACGGGACTGCGACCGAGGGGGCGCGCCACGAGGCGCGTTCACCCGCTCGTACCCGACCCCTCGCGCTCCGTGCCGGCGATCATCGGAACTCCTCCGTGGGTGGCACGTGAACGGCGCGACGTCGGATGTGGGGGCAAGCCTCGCAGAGTAGCACGGCTCACCCGCGGAACGGCGCGCGGTGTGTCCACGGCGGCGCCCGGTGGCGACCGCGCCGCCCGGGAGCCGGCCTGACGCCGTCGCGGTGGGCGGCCGCCGGGTTTCGGTGCAAGCTTCGGCCGGCATGTCGTCCTGGCTCCCCCCGGCCCGCGCTCGAGGTCCGGTCCGATCGGTCTTGCCGGCCGGCGGCGGCGAGCCCGCCGCGCGCGCGCGCACCCTGCGCTTGCCCTTCGCTGCCGCGGCGACGCCCCCGGCCATGGACGCGGGCGCGGCCGCCAGCCCGGCGGCGTGGACGGGGCGCCACACCCGCCACGCCACGATGCTGGCGCTCTTGCTGATCGCCGGCGGGTTCCGCTTCTGGGGCATCACGTGGGGCGCGCCGGAGCGCTACGACTTCTACATCGACGAGAAGAACTACGTGATCCGGCACGCGGTGAAGCTCAGCCTCGCGAACCCGGAGCCGGCCTTCCTCAACTACCCCACGTTCCTCGCCTACACGATCGCGATCGCGAACGGCACGCTCGAGCGCCTCGGCGTGACCCTCGAGCGCTGGCAGGTGCACGTGCTGGGGCGCTCCATCATCGCGCTCTACGGCGCCGCGAGCGCGGTGCTCGCGTTCGCGATCGTCGAGGCGCTCGGCGCGCCGCTGATCGCGGCGGCGGTGGCGGGGCTGTGGGTGGCGCTGCTCCCCGACCACGTGTGGGAGAGCCACGTCGCCGTGACCGACGTCATGATGACGTTCTGGGTGCTGGCGACGATCCTCGCTTCGCTGCGCGCGGCGCGCGCGCCGACCATCCGCGCGTTCGCGCTCGCCGGCGTGATGCTCGGGCTCGCGGTGGGCAGCAAGTACACGGCGGCGCTCGCGGCGGTGGCGCCGCTGGTGGCGCTCGCGCAGAGCCGCGAGGGACGGCCCCCCCCCCCGCGAGCTGGCGCTCTCGTTCGCCGCGCTGGTGGGGTGCTCGCTCGCGGCGTGCTTCGTGGTCACGCCGTACAGCTTCCTGCGGCCCCAGCAGCTCCTCGCGGCGCTCGCCTTCGAGGGCAAGCACGTGCGCAGCGATCATCCCGGCTTCTCGCTGCCCGCCCCCGGGATCCAGTATCACCGTTACGTCTACCAGCTCGTCGCGGCGTTCCCGTTCGCGATGGGCTTCCCGCTCTACGCCGCAGGGCTGCTCGGCACGGCGTGGGCGCTGCTGCGGCGCAGGCGCGCGGCCGCCGGGCCGCTGCTGGTCGCCGCCGTGTTCCTCGCGGTCACCGGCAGCTTCAGCTTCACGCCGCTGCGGTACTACCTGCCGATCGTGGTGGTGCTCGCGATCTGCGCGGGGTGGTGGCAAGGCACGTGGCTCGCGAGCGGCTCGCGGTGGCGCGTGGCGGTGGCGATCGTCACCATCGCCGTCGTCGCGATCTACACCGCCGCCTTCACGTTCACCACCACGCGGCGCTACTCGAACGACACCCGCATCTGGGTGGCGAAGTGGCTCACCACCCACGTGCGGCCGGACCTGCGCATGATCGCGGTGGGGAACCCGAGCTACCTCGCGATCCCCAAGGACCCGCCGTTCGAGCTCGACGTGCTGCCGAACGGGCGCGCGCTGCGGCTCTCGAGCCTGGCCGGGTACGACGTCGTCGAGATCACCTCGATGACCTACCTGCGCGGCTTCCGCCAGGGACGCCCACCGCTGATCGGCGACTACCACCGGCTGCGCTCGGGGCGCGGCGGCTTCACGATGCGCAAGCGCTTCGAGGCGAAGTTCCTGCACCAGCGCCTCTACGAGCAGCTCGACCCGATGTTCGCGGCGTACTTCGTGTCGCCGGCGATCGAGATCTACCTGCGCGACCCACGCGCGCCCTCCGCGCCGCCGCCGACCCCGACCAAACCGGCGAAGCGGCGCGGCGCGCGGCGCGGCGCGACCGATGGCGCCGCCGCCGCTCCGTGACGGGGCGGGGTGCCGCGGTGGGCGCCCCGGTGCCGCTCGCCGGATCTTCACAACACGCCAGTGAAAACCATCACACTCCGCCAGTGATTTTCACCACTTCACGCCATGTAAATCTGCAACACTTAGCTTTCCGAAGTGTTCAAATCCCGCGCGAAATAGGCGCTGAAACGGCCCTCCAGGCCCCTCCGGGCGCCCGAATGGCCCGCATTCCCGGGGATCCGCCGGCTTCCCGCTCAGGTCTCGGCGCTCCGCACCCGGGCCACCGGCTCGGAGGCCACGAAACCCGGCTGCGTCCGGGTCCGGTCGACCACCGCCGTCGCCATCTCGGCGCGTTCATCGGGCCCCTCCGCCGGCCGTGCGAGCGGGCGCGAGCGGCGGAGGCCCGCCGACCACGCCCTCCCCGCCCAGCCACACGTCGATCCCGGCGCCGCTCCCCCGCGCGCTCTCCGAGCGGACGATCTTGGTCTTGCCGGGGAGCACCGCCAGCAACACGG
>CAYMQR010000468.1:0-4481 GCA_964392195.1 uncultured bacterium
TCGGTAACAGCTTGCCGGGATTGAGCAGGAGCGCCGGGTCGTCGAGGCGCTCGAGCGCCTCGATCTCGGCGAGCTCGCGCTCGCCGAACATCCAGCTCATGAACGAGAGCTTCTCCACCCCAACGCCGTGCTCGCCGGTGATCGAGCCGCCCGCGTCGACGCACGCGCGCAGGATCTCCGCGCCCGCGGCGAGGGCGCGGCGGGTCATCTCGGCGTCGCGGCCGTCGAACGAGATGTTGGGGTGGAGGTTGCCGTCGCCGGCGTGGAAGACGTTGCAGATCGTGAGACCGTGGCGCGCCGCGACCTCGACGGTGAACGCCAGCACCCGCGGCAAGGCGCTGCGCGGCACCGTGCCGTCGAGGACGTAGACGTCGCCGCGCAGCCGTCCCATCGCGCCGAACGCGCTCTTCCGGCCCTTCCAGAGCTTGCGCCGCGTCGCTTCGTCGGCGCCCACACGCACCTCGGTGGCGCCGCGCGCGCGGCAGATGCGGCTCGCCTCGGCGACCGCGCGCTCGACCTCCTCGACGGTGCCGTCGAGGTCGACCAGCAGGGCGAGCTCCACCTCGCGCGGGTAGCCCGCCGCGTAGTCCGCGGACGCCTCGATGGTGGCGATGGTACCGCGATCGAGCGCCTCGAGGGCGGACGGCTCGAGGCCCTCCTGGATCAGGTCGGCCACCGCTTCGCAGCCGTCGACCAGGCTCGGGAACGCCACCAGCAGCGTCCGGGTCTCGGCGGCGAGCGGCGTGAGCCGCACGGTGAGGGCGGTGGTGACGCCGAGCAGGCCTTCGCTGCCGACGAAGAGCCCCACGAGGTCGTAGCCGGGTGCGCCGTCCACTTCTCCGCCGACCTGCACCACCTCGCCGTCGGCGAGCACCACCTCGAGACCGAGCACGTGCTGGGTGGTGAGCCCGTGCTTGAGCGCGTGAGGACCACCCGCGTTCTCGGCGGCGTTGCCGCCGAGGGTGCACACGGCGCCGCTCGACGGATCGGGGCCGAACACCAGCCCGTACGGCTTCGCGGCCGCGGAGAGCGCCGCGTTGGCGACGCCCGGCTGGACGACCGCGAGCCGCGCCGCGGCGTCGATCGCCACGATCTCCTTCATGCGCGCGGTCTCGACGATCACGCAGCGCTCGACCGGCGCCGCGCCGCCCGAGAGACCCGTGCCCGCGCCGCGCGGCACGACCGCCACTCCCTCGCGGTGGCAGAGCGCGAGCACCCGCGACACCTGCTCCGTGGTGCGCGGAAGCACCACCGCGCGGGCCTCGCCGCGGACCAGGGTGAACGCGTCGGACTCGTAGGTCGTGAGCGAGTCGCGGTCGGCGACCACGCCGTCGGCGCCGACGATGGCGGCGAGCGCCGCGATCAGCCCGTCGCTCATCGTGCGTCCGCCGTTTCCGGCGCGACGGCCGCGCTTGCGCGCCCCTGGGCCCGCGCATAACCTGGCGATTCGCGGCGCGACCCGCGCGCAGCGCGCATCGGTCGCGTCTCTTTCGGCCCTCGTTCGTGCTCGCCGTCCCACCGCGGACGGCCCCGGGCGTCGAGCGAGCAGGCCCATGAAAACGAGGCATCACGCATGTCGGACGATCGCGATTCCCTGTACATGTCCGGGCTCACGGCGCTCGGGCAGTCCCACTTCGACGAGGCGATCGCCTCGTTCGAGAAGGCGCTCGCCGCCGATCCGAACGACGTCGAGCTGCTCCTCGCCGTCTCCATGGCGCACTCGAAGGCCGGCGACCAGGACAAGGCGATCGAGATCTCGCTGCGCGCCGCCGAGATCGATCCCACCGATCCCTTCCCGCACACCAACCTGTCGATGTTCTACCAGAAGAAGGGCATGACCGAGGTGGCCGAGCAGCACTCGGCGATGGTCACCCAGCTCAACATCGAAGCCCAGAAGCGGGCCCAGGGCGCGTGAGCGCGGGCGGCTCGCTGCGACGAGTGAAGCGCGACCGGCGCGGCGCCGAGCTGCACCGGGCGCGCACCCGCGACGGCTGGGACATCGCGCTGTATCGGTATCCGGCGCCCGCCGGATCGACGCGCCAGTTCCCGGTGCTGCTCTGCCACGGGCTCGGCTCGAACCGGAACAACCTCGACTACCCCGGCCGGCTCAGCCTCGCGAAGTACCTGAACGGCGAGGGGTTCGACTGCTGGGTCGTCGAGCTGCGCGGCGCTGGAAAGAGCCGCCGCGCGGGCTGGCTGCGCCGCAAGACCTACGACTACGGCTTCGACGACTACATCGGCCACGACCTGCCGGCCGCGCTCAAGTACATCGCCCGCACCGTCGGCCACCGCGGTGTCCACTGGGTGGGCCACAGCATGGGCGGGATGCTCGCGTACCCGCTCCTCGAGACCACCGACCCCGACCTGGTGCGCTCGGCGACCACCATCGGCTCGCCGGCGATGGTGCTCGCGTCGGACCCGATCATCGACCGGCTGCTGCCGTTTCAGTGGCTGCTCAAGATCGTGCCGTTCCTGCCGCAGGGGATGCTCGGCAAGCTCGCGGCGCCGCTCGCCGGGCTCGCGCGCCCGCTCGGCCACCGCATCGTGTGGACGAGCGCCAACATGGACGCCGCCACGCTTCGCGTGATGGCGCGCCACGGCATCGACGACCTCGCCAGCCCGCTCGTCTTCCAGTACGGCGTCTGGTACCGCGAGAAGGACTTCCACAACCACTACGAGACGCTCTCCTACGCGGAGATCCTGCACCGCATCACCACGCCGATCCTCTTCATCACCGGCGCCGGTGACGGGCTGACGCCCACCCGCGACATCCGCCTCATCCACGACCGCGTGTCGTCGCCGAAGAAGCGGCTCCTCGAGGTGGGTGTGGCGACCGGCTTCTCGTCGGACTACGGCCACGTCGACCTGGTGCTCGGCCGGCGCGCACCGGAGGAAGTCTTCCCGCGGGTCCGCGACTGGCTGATCGAGAACGACGTGGCCGACGCGGTGGGGAAGCGCGCGCCGCGCAAGCCCGGCCACGGACGGGAGCGCGCCCGCGAGGCGCGGCGGGTGGCGCGCGAGGAGCAGAAGGCGCGCGGGGGTTCGCGAAAGCCGCGGGTCGTGTTACGACCGGGGCCGCGCCGCGCGGCGGGTTGAGCGCGCGGGACACGGAGACCGGGAGCCCGACCCATCATGAAGACCGCGCAATCGAAACGGCTCGGGCGCTCGATCGCCCGCATCGGACGCAAGGTCGGCGACGGCATCGAGCCGTTCGCGACCTGCTTCCGGATCGTCGGCCACGGCCGCTTCCTCGGAGCGCGTCACTACCTGCACTCGAACCAGATCACCGATCCAGAGCAGCTCGCCATCAAGGAAGCGTCGGGGCGGGTGCTGCCGGTCAAGGCGTGGAAGCTCACCCTCTCGGGGGACCTCGCGATCTTCGAGACCGACGGCGCCGCCTCCGACCCCCTCGAGCTCGACCTGCGGCTGCCGCGCGACGGCGCCGACCTCGTCATCGTCGGCTACCCGCAAAGCGGCGAGCTCGAGTGGATCGAGGGCCCGGTCTCCGGCTGGGACACCATCAAGCTCGGCCCCGACCTCGAGTTCGACGGCTTCTACGTCGACTGCGAAGCCAAGGACGGCATGAGCGGCTCCCCCGCGCTCGATCCCAAGAGCGGCGCCGCCATCGCGGTCCTCTCCGGCATCAACCCCGACCTCGGCATCGCCGCCTTCTGCCCGCTCCCGTCACACGGCTGGGACGACTGAAGATTCCGCACGCGATTCGCCCCGCCGTGGCGCCCCCGCCACCGTGGATCGCGGTACGGCGCAAGTCGGTGGTGTAGGGCGGGCGCCCAGCCCACCCGATTTCCCGCGCGCGATCACGTCCTCCGCTCGTAGCCTCGTGCACCCCGTCCGGAGGGGCGCGCGCCGCGCGCCCGCCGATACGCGCCGGCGTAGCATTCTCAATTCCGTCGATCGCCCTGTGTCGCGCTGCGCCACTTTTATTCCGATCCATGCCGTTCGGAGGGCCCGGCTCCTGCCGGGCCGCAACGTCGTGACGGAGTGGCATCGCCGCTTCCGTCGCAGCAACGCCTCCCGGCCCTTCGCCGGCCCCCCTGGAGGGCGGCGGTCCCTCGCCGCCGCAGTGACTCGTCCACCGCGCGACCGCCGACGCGCCACGGCTTGGCGTACTCAACCTTCCGGTGAAGCGGCGGCGCGCAGCGCTGTCGGCCTGAGCGACTCGTTAGCCGCTTTCGCCCGACGACGAACCGTTGAACATTCCGTAGTACTTCTCAACGCAACCTTTACAGATGATCGCATGCGCACCACGAATCCACCCTTCCACCTCGAAGTCGCGTTTTCCACAGAAGGAGCAGGTCTCGCCGCCGCTGTGTTCGTCGTGCCATGCAAGAGCGGCCGGCATAGACGTGTTCACGTCCACCCAGCGCGACCTGACGCCGGGGTAGTTCCGCTCGGCCTGCGCCTTTACGCTGTCGATCGTGTCCGCCCCTGACGCCCCAAGCACGTTCCAGTGCTCGTCA
>CAYMQR010000469.1:0-4480 GCA_964392195.1 uncultured bacterium
CGATCACGACGTCATTCGCCCGCTGCCTCCCGACGCCGTCGAGGCGGGCGCGGCCGAGGTGCTGGTGGCGCTCGCGCGCAAGCACAAGGCGAGCGCGATCGCGGTGGGCAACGGCACCGGCGGGCGCGAGACCGAGCTCTTCGCGCGCAAGGCGATCCGCGACGCCGCCATGGGCGCGGACGCGCCGCTGGTGGTGATCGTGCCGGAGACCGGCGCCTCGGTGTACTCCGCCTCGGCGCTCGCCCGCGAGGAGCTCAAGGGCCTCGACGTGGTGGTGCGCGGCGCGGTGTCGATCGCGCGCCGCCTCCAGGACCCGCTCGCCGAGCTGGTGAAGATCGAGCCCAAGTCGCTGGGCGTGGGCCAGTACCAGCACGACGTCGATCAGAAGGCGCTGGCGCGCGAGCTCGACGTGGCGGTGGAGTCGGTGGTGAACGCGGTCGGCGTGGAGCTCAACTCGGCGTCGCCGGCGCTGCTCGGGCGGGTGTCGGGGCTCAACGAGAAGATCGCCCGCGCCATCGTCGCACGCCGCGACACCGCGGGCGCGTTCGCGGCGCGCGAGGAGCTGCTCGCGGTGCCCGGCATCGGCATGAAGACGTTCGAGCTCTCGGCCGGCTTCCTGCGCATCCGCGACGCCGCCAACCCGCTCGACGCCACCGCCGTGCACCCGGAGCGCTACCCGGTGGTGGAGGGGATGGCCGCGGAGCTCGGCGTGGAGATCGCCGAGCTGGTGGGCAACCCGGCGCTGGTGGGGCGGCTCGACCTGGAGCGCTACGAGGACGAGTCCCAGGCGCTCGGCGAGTTCACGCTGCGCGACATCGCCGCCGAGCTCGAGCGCCCGGGCCGCGACCCCCGCCCCGACTTCAAGGCGCCGGCGTGGCGCGAGGACGTGCAGAGCCTGGAGGACCTGAAGCCGGGCATGGAGCTCGAGGGGCGGGTCTCCAACGTCACCAACTTCGGCGCGTTCGTGGACGTGGGCATCAAGCGCGACGGGCTCGTGCACCTCTCGGAGCTGAGCCACCGCCGCGTCGCCGACCCGCGCGAGCTCGTGAAGGTGGGCGACGTGGTGCGCGTGAAGGTGCTCGAGGTCGATCACGAGCGCGGCCGCGCGTCGTTCTCGATGAAGGCCCTCGAGCCCGCCCCCGCCCACCAGCCGCGTCCGCCGCGCCACGAGCGCGGCCCGGCGCCCCGCGACGCGCGTGACTCGCAGCGCGAGCAGCCGCGCGGTGGCGGGCGTGGCGGCGCGCCCCGGCAGCAGCGCGCCGACGGTGGCCGTGGCGGACCGCGCCGCGATCCTCGCCCCGAGCCCTCCCGCGGCGCCGCGCCGCCGCGCAACGACCCCAAGCCTCCGCCCCGCAACGATCGCAAGCCCAAGCGCGAGACCGCGCCCGAGCAGCACTTCACCGTCGAAGACCTGCTCAAGCGCTTCAAGAGCTCATGATCCCCACGCCGCCCACCTCTCCGGCCGCATCGCCGCCCAGCGGCGCGGCGGGGGAGGAGGCGCGGCTGGTCCAGCAGGAGCGGTTCTACACCGCGCTCCTCGAGAGCTCGTTCGACGGCATCGCGGTGCTGGGGCCGGACGGGCGCGTCGCGTGGGTGATGCCCGGCGCCGAGCGGTTCCTCGGCTACGGCTCGGACGAGCTCCTGAGCTCGGGGGCGTTCGAGCTGGTCCATCCCGACGACCTGCGGGCGGCGATGGAGACCCTCGCCGAGGTGCTGCTGCGACCGGGCTGCGTGATCGAGACCGAGGCGCGCTTCCGCCACAAGGACGGCTCGTGGCGGCGCCTCCAGGTGCGCGCCACCAACCGCCTCGAGGACCCCGCGGTGCGCGGCATCGTGCTCAGCCACCGCGAGGTGCCGGAGCACCAGCAGGCGCTGCGCGCGCTGCGCACCAGCGAGACCCGCTACCACGCGCTGGTGCAGGCGATGGGCGAGGGTGTCGTGGTGATGGAGGAGCCCGCCACCATCCGCTCCGCCAACCCCGCCGCGGCGCGGATCCTCGGCCTCACCCTCGACGAGCTGCAGGGACGAACTTCCTTCGACCCACGCTGGCGCGCGATCCGCGAGGACGGCAGCGACTTCCCGGGCGAGGAGCACCCGGCGACCGTCACGCTCCGCACCGGCGTGCCGCACCGCGACGCCGTGATGGGCGTGCACAAGCCGGACGGCTCGCTGACCTGGATCAGCATCAACGCGCGGCTCCTCCCCGACCCCACCAGCAGCGCGCCCCCCACGGCGGTGGTCACGTTCGCGGACATCACCGAGCGCGTGAACGCCACCAACCGCCTCGAGGAGGCGCTCGCCCAGCTCCGCCGCATCACCGACACCGTTCCCGGCGTGGTGTTCGAGTATCTCCTCGCCGCCGACGGCTCGCAGCGGTTCCCGTTCATGAGCCACCGCGCCGCCGAGCTGCTCGGCGTGGAGAGCGAGGCGATCCAGCGCGACGCGCGCCTCGCGTTCCGCTCGGTGCTGCCCGACGACCTGACCGAGATGAAGGCGAAGGGACGCGCCGCCGTCGAGCAGCGCGCGTCGTGGAGCCACGAGTGGCGCATCCAGCGCGACGACGGCCAGATCCACTGGCTGAGCGGGCGCGCCTCGCCCGAGCTGCGCGCCGACGGTTCGGTGATGTGGACCGGCTTCGTGGTCGACGTGACCCACGAGAAGCGCCTCGAGATGCGGCTCAGCCAGGCGCAGCGCATGGAGAGCGTCGGGCGGCTCGCGGGCGGGGTCGCCCACGACTTCAACAACCTGCTGACGGTGGTGAGCGGCAACCTGGAGCTGCTCGCGGCCCGCGCCGGCTGGCCCGCCTCGCTCGACCCGTACGCGAACGCGATCCGCTCCGCCGCCGAGCGCGGCACCGCGTTCACGCGCCAGCTCCTCACCTTCACCCGCAACCACGCCACCACGCCGCGGCTGGTGGACCTGAACGAGCTGGTGGAGCGGATCCTGCCGCTGCTCGGCCGGCTGGTCGAGGAGCGGATCGAGATCGGCGCGTCGCTCTCGCCGACGGCCGGCTGGGTGCGAGGCGATCCCGCGCAGCTCGAGCAGCTCCTCCTCAACCTGGTGGTGAACGCGCGCGACGCGATCGAGGGCGTCGGCCGCATCACCATCGAGACCAGCGCCGTCACGGTCACCGCGCAGCAGGCGGAGGACGGCGAGGTCCCCGAGGGCGAGTGGAGCGTGCTCGCGGTGCGCGACACGGGCTGCGGGATCCCGGCCGAGATCCGCGACCAGATCTTCGAGCCGTTCTTCAGCACCAAGGCCGCCGGCCAGGGCACCGGGCTCGGGCTCGCGACCTGCTACGGCGTGGTCGCGCGCGCCGAGGGGCGGATCACCGTCGAGAGCGAGATGGGCCGTGGCTCGGTGTTCCGCGCCTACCTGCCCCGCATCGGCGGCGCTTCCGCGGCCGAGAACCCGCCGCCGCCCGAGCCGGCGGCGGTGACCGGGCGTGGCGCGGTGCTGATCGTGGAGGACGACGCCGCGGTGCGCGCGGTGGCGCGCTACACGCTGCTGCGCGCGGGCTATCCGGTGCTCGAGGCCGCCGACGGCGACGAGGGGCTGGAGGTGGCGCGGCGCCACGGCGGAACGATCGAGGTGCTGCTCACCGATCTGGTGATGCAGCGCATGGGCGGGCTCGAGCTCGCCGAGAGGCTCCGCGCCGAGCGCCCCGACATCGCGGTGGTGGTGATGTCGGGCCACGCCCTCGACGGCGCCACCTCGGCGCGGATCGCGGCGCTCGGCGCGGACTTCCTGCCCAAGCCGTTCAAGCCCCTCGACCTGCTCCACCGCATCGGCCCCCTCGCCGGCGCGAGTCAGCGGTAGCGGAGGGCTGGCGCGGCCAAGAAGGATCGCGGCCCTCCAGCCGATCGATCCCGGTCGTGGAGGGCTGCGGTCCCTCGCAGCCGCGGCCGCCTCAGCCCTCGATCGCGTCCAGCGCGCGGGCGAGGGCGACCGGCGCCATCGCGACGCACGGCCGCTTGCTCGCGGGCATCCCGCCGAGCCGCGCGGTCAGCGCGGCGGCGTCGATCGCGCGCGCCGCGGGCTCGGCGAGCTTCTCGTCGTTGACCCACGCGGTGAGCAAGGACGCCGCCGCGATGCACGCCGAGCACGCCTGTGCGCGAAAGCCGGTGACGAGCGCGCCGCCCTCCGCTCGCCGCACCGTCACCTCGAGGAGGTCCTGGCACACGGTGCTCTTCACCCGTCCGAGCCCCTCGAAGCCCTCCACCTGGCCCACGTTGCGCGGGTTCAGGAAGTGGTCGAGCGCCACCTCCGAGTAGAGCGGCGAATGGCCCGATCGCTGGTGCTCGCTCACGCCCACCCCCGCGCCACGGCGGCCCACCGCGCCACGTAGCTCTCGTCGCCCTGCACGGCGCCCGCCCACGCCGGGCAGCGCTCGAGGTCATCGGGCCCGAGCGCGCTCCTGCGCGCCGCGCGCACCACGCCGAGCGCACCGGCATCGGCGACGCCACGCGCCGCCACGGTG
>CAYMQR010000470.1:0-4480 GCA_964392195.1 uncultured bacterium
GGAGGCGCGCCCTCCGAATCTGGATCGAAGAGAGATCCACATCCGCGGCGGCGCGTGCCCCTCCGCACGGCCCGGAGGGTCGCGCGCCGCGCGACCGCCGATGCGCGCTGACGCCGCGTCGACGATCCGCCAGCGGCGTCGCGTGACGCGACGCCGCTCAGGCGCGCAGCACGCAGGTCATGCCGCCGTCGACGCGCAGGGTTTGGCCGGTCACGTAGGCGGACGCGTCGCTGGCGAGGAACACCACGGCGCCCTTGATGTCGTCGGCGCCGCCCGGGCGACGCGCGGGCACGCCCGAGAGGAAGCGCTCGAGGCGCGCCGGGTCGCGGCGCAGGTACTCCATCATGTCGGTGTCGAAGAGCCCGGGCGCGATCGCGTTCACGCGGATCCCGCGCCCCGCGAGCTTCACCGCGAGGTCGGTGGTGAGCGACACCACCGCGCCCTTGCTCGCGTTGTACGCGACCGCCGGCTGCTCGCTCTCCTCGGCGCCCACGAACGCCGACGTGGACGCGATGTTCACGATCGAGCCGCCGCCCGCCTCGCCCATGTGGCGCGCGATGCGCTGCGTGAGCAGCCACAGCCCGCGCACGTTGACCGCGAACACCTTGTCCCAGCCGTCGAGCGGATAATCCAGCGTCGGAGCGCCCCACACGATCCCGGCGTTGTTGACCAGCACGTCGAGGCGCGGCGTGGCGGCGAGCACCGCGTCGGCCAGCCGATCCACGTCGTCCGCCTTGCCGACGTCCGCGCGAAGCGCCGTCGCCTTCCCGCCCGCGCCCTCGATCTCGCGCACCACCTCCTCGCAGCGCTCGACCTTGCGCGACGCCACGAACACCCGCGCGCCCGCCTCGGCCAGCCCCACTGCGATGTGGCGCCCGATGCCGCGCCCGCCGCCGGTCACGAGCGCGGTCTTGCCGGTGAGATCGAAGAGCTGGCGCGCGTTCATCGGATTCTCCCTCGCCGCCGCATTCGAAGCGGAATTTGACGATCCGTCAACTTTCTCCTAAACGACCGGAAATGAGCGTTTCCGGCCCCGCGGCACGTCCGCTCCACGGCG
Source organism: uncultured bacterium (assembly GCA_964392195.1). Classification (GTDB taxonomy): domain Bacteria; phylum JADJOY01; class JADJOY01; order JADJOY01; family JADJOY01; genus JADJOY01. The sequence continues at coordinate 1,058 of CAYMQR010000470.1, forward strand.
TGCGAGTCGTCGACCTCACGACGATGATCTCGGGGCCGATGACCACAGCGATCCTGGCCGACCAGGGCGCGGACGTGATCAAGGTCGAGCCGCCCGGCCAGGGCGACCTGATCCGCCACCTCGGCACCCGCCGCGGCGGCGTGTCGGCGATCTTCCAGACGCTCAACCGCGGCAAGCGCTCGATCGTCCTCGACCTGAAGAAGCCCGCCGACCTCGGCGTGCTGCACCGGCTGGTCGCGACCGCCGACGTGTTCATCCAGAACCTGCGCCCGCGGGTCGCCGAGCGCCTCGGCGTGGGCGAGCCCGCGCTGCGCCGCTCGCGCCCCGACCTCGTCTACGTGTCGGTGAGCGGCTTCGGCGAGCACGGCCCGTACGCGGAGCGGCGCGTCTACGACATCGTGATCCAGGGGATCTCGGGCATGGCCGCGTCGCAGAGCGACCCCTCGACACGCCGCCCCGAGCTGATCCGCAACGTGGTGTGCGACAAGATCACCGCGCTCTACGCGGCTCAGGCGATCACCGCGGCGCTCTTCGACCGCGCGCGCGGCAACGGCGGGCGCCACGTGCGGCTCGCGATGCTCGACGCCGCGGTGTCGTTCCTGTGGCCGGACGTGATGCAGGACTGCACCTACCTGGGCGACGACGTGACGCGCGGCCCGTCGCTCCTCGGCATCGTGCGCATCCACCCCACCCGGGACGGCTGGGTCACGATGCTGGCGCTCACCGACGACGACTTCGCGGGCGTGTGCAAGGCGCTCGATCGCGACGAGCTCGCCCGCGATCCGCGCTTCCGCGCGGCGCGCGAGCGCCTCACCCACGCCTTGGCGCTCGCCCCGCTCCTCGACGACGCCACCGGCGCGTTCACCACCGACGAGGTGTGCGCGCGGCTCGAGCGCGAGGGGATCGCGTGCGGCGGCGTGGTGCCGCCCGAGCGCGTCCACGCCGACCCGCAGGTGGTCGCGAACGGCACGCTCGTGGAGCGCGGCGACGCGCGCTTCGGCGAGGTCCGCATGCCTGCGCCGGTCGCGCGCTTCGACGCCGAGCGCGCGGCGATCGCGGCGCTCGCGCCGCTGCTCGGCGAGCACACCGACGAGATCCTGCGCGAGCTCGGGCTCGCGACGCGCTGATCGCGCTGGCCGCGACCGACACGACACCGAGGAGGAGGGACCGATGGGAGCGCTCGAAGGAAAGGCCGCCGCCGTCACCGGCGCGGGTCGCGGCATCGGCCGCGCGCACGTGCTGCAGCTCGCCGGCGCGGGGGCCGCGGTGATCGTCAACGACGTCGACGGCGCCGAGTCCGAGCGCGTCGCCGCCGAGGTGCGCGAGCGCGGCGGCCAGGCCGCGTCGAGCACCGCGGACATCGCCACACAGGCCGGCGCCGAGGAGCTGGTGCGCCAGTGCGTGACGGCGTTCGGCAAGATCGACGTGCTGGTCGCCAACGCTGGCATCGCCCGCGACAAGACCTTCCTCAAGATGAGCGAGGAGGACTTCACCGCGGTGTGGAAGGTGCACGTGATGGGGACCTTCTTCACGTGCCAGGCGGCGGCCAAGCAGATGGTCGAGCAGGGCCACGGCGGCGTGCTCATCACCACCACGTCCGCCGCCCACTTCGGGAACTTCGGGCAGACCAACTACGCCGCCGCCAAGGGCGCGATCGCGTCGATGACGTACACGATGGCGCTCGAGCTCGCCCGCCACGGGATCCGCGTCAACGCGATCTCGCCGGCCGGCACCACGCGCCTCAGCGCCACGTTCAAGGGACCCGACGGCAAGGAGCGGCCGATGCCGTTCATCGACCCCGAGCTCAACGGGCCGATGCTCGTCTACCTCGCGAGCGACGAGGCGAGCTACATCTCGGGCCAGGTCTTCGGCACCGGCGCCGACCGCCTCACGCTGCTCCAGCAGCCACAATACGCCCACGGCATGATCAAGCCGGGCGGGTGGACGCTCGACGACATCCGCAAGCACTTCCGGTCGAACCTCGGCAACCGCCTCGAGCCCCTCGGCATCCAGAAGCGCCCCTACCCCTGGTACGACGGCATCCAGCCGCCCGCGAAGGAGTGAGGGGGCGGTCGGTGCCGGACGCGACGCCGCGGGCGGGCTGACGCCCGCCCCTACACAATCGCGGGTCACGCACCGCCATGTAGGGGCGACCGTCAGGTCGCCCGCGAAGGCGTGAGAGGCGGCACGCCGGGGGCGCGCCCTCCATCCCGGGCGACGGAGACGTCGATCGAACGCCGCGGGCGGGCTGACGCCCGCCCCTACACAATCGCGGGTCACGCACCGCCATGTAGGGGCGACCGTCAGGTCGCCCGGGATCGGGGGCCGACCGGCACCGCGCGTGTCCGCGACGTGGTAATCCAGGCGTTCACATCGTCACGGAGGACCCGCCATGAACGACCTCACGCCGCGGATGTGGATCTACGCCGGGCTCGCGGTGCTCGGCCTGGTGGTGCCGTGGTACTTCAACGTCCAGTTCATGCGCGAGCACCCGAGCGGGTTCGCGCTCGGTGCGTTCGTGGCGGGCGGCTACGCGAACTCCGCGGCGGCGTCGCTGACCAGCGACCTGACCGTGGGCTCGATCGCGTTCCTGATCTGGATGCTCGGCGAATCGCGGCGGCTGGGCATGCGCTTCGGCTGGGTGTACGGGCTCTTGCTCTTCTTCGTCGCGTTCGGCTTCGCGTGCCCGCTCTTCTTGCTGATGCGCGAGCGCCACATCCGCATCACGCGGGGCGGTGCGTAGCGCGGGGGCGAGCCCGCCGGGACACCCCGGCGACCTCGCGGTCGCCGCTACGAGACGCATCCCCGCGCGACGACGCACACGGCCGCCGTTCACAGACACACGAGGGCGAGCTCTTGGTCGAGCTCGCTCACGGTGTCGTGGCGCTGCGCGGGGTCCTTCGCGAGGGCGCGCAGGATCGTCGCCTCGAGGGCGGGCGGGATCTCGGGCACCAGCACCCGCGGCGGCTTGGGCCTCTCGGCGACGTGGCGCCGCAGGATGCTGACGAGCCCGCCGCCGCGAAACGGCGGCACGCCGCAGAAGATCTCGTACATGACCGCACCCACCGAGTAGAGGTCGGTGCGGCGGTCGACCGGCTGGCCCATCGCCATCTCCGGTGACACGTATTCGGGCGTGCCGATCGAGGTCTCGGTGAGCGCGGCGGTGACCGCGTCGCGGATCTTGGCGATCCCGAAGTCGATCAGCTTCACCTCGCCGCGCGCGTCGAGGAGGATGTTCTCGGGCTTGATGTCGCGGTGGATCACGTCGAGGCGGTGCGCGGCCTCGAGCGCGCCGCAGATCGCGCGCACGATCCGCACGCCATCGAGGAGCCCGAAGCGACCCACCTCGCGCAGCCCGTGGCGCAGGTCGCGGCCGTCGACGTACTCCATGGAGAGGTACGGCAGCCCACCGTATTCGCCGAA
>CAYMQR010000471.1:0-4473 GCA_964392195.1 uncultured bacterium
CTGTTCCAGCCCCCCGCCCGCCTGGAGGGCGCCGCTCCGTCGGCGCCGTCCGGGCGGGTCCCACCCCCGAGTCGGCTCGCAAGCTCGCCGGCGTCGCTCTGCGACGCGCCGTGTGACGGGTCTGATCGTGGCGCCCGCCGGGATCACGGGATGGTGGAGCGATTAACCGCGGGCTGCTCCAGCCCCCCGCGCTGTCTTTCCTCGGGGTCTTTCCAAGACCCCACCCCGAATCCGGCGCGACAACGCGCCGCGCGCCGCTGGCGCGTGCCGTGGGGCGGGTCTAGTCGTGGCGCGAGCCGGGATCGCGGCACTCGCGATCCGTTTAGTTGCGGGCCGATCCAGCCACCGCCCTGGAGGCGCACGCTTCGTCGTGCGCAGGCCGGTCGAACGGTTTCCCGCCGACGGAGCGGCGGGCTCCAGTCGCTCGCGCGGGAGTCCGGCGACGGGGGATGGAACCCCCGTCGCTACGGCGTCGCCCTCCTCATCCCCCGAACAGGCTCTTGGTCTCGCCCTTGCGGATCTCCTTCTCGTCCTGCCACTCGATCACGGCGGTCTCGATGTTCGCGAGCTTGAGCGTGATCTTGTAGTAGTAGTCCTTGGTGCTGCCGGACTTCTTGACGATGCTCGTGATCTCGCCGGTCAGCATGTAGTCGGCGCCGACGTGCCTGCCGACGGGCTTGGCGGTGCTCGGGTTCACCAGCCCGCTCTTGTTCTGGTACTCGAGCTGGTCGACGAGCTCCTTGGGGATGTCGGCCATCGCCGTGAACTGGACCTTCCCCGACTGGATGAGGGTGGTCGAGATCTTGTCGGTGATCGACTGGGTGTCGATGTGCTCGTCGGTCTTGTTCTTGACCGGGGCCACGTAGAGCAGCGGCGGCTTGGGCTTGCTCGCGATCACCGGGCTCGCGAGCAGCGACTGCGTCATCTTCGACGCGATCATCTGCAGGTCGGTCGACCCGAACTCGGGGGTGAGCGTCTCGACCTGCTCGGGGTTGCCGTAGGTCACCTGCTTGCTGCAGCCGGCGAGCGCGAGCGCGGCGCACGCGCCCACGGCGACGACGGTGTGTGTGAGCGGGGAACGCGACATGGTTCGGGACCTCCTCGGCGCGCCCGGCGCAAGCACCGGCGTCACGCCCGACGGGGATGGGATCAACGCACTCGTTCGACGGATCGCGGGCGGGCCCGCTTCACTCCTCGATGCCGTTGGGCGCACGCACGAAGAACTTGAAGGCCACCGCCTCGGTGCGCGGCGACAGCTCGCGCAGCGTCTTGGTCATGAGGCCGTCGATGGTGGCCGGCTTCCACGAGGTGATCGGCGTCTCGATCTGCACGTTGTCCTGGTCGTACCACTCGACCCGGTACTCGAACGGCACCGTCACCTCGCCCTGGTTCTGGATGGTGATGATGCCCTCGAGCAGGTCGCGCTCGCGGCGCACCTTGAGGTCGAGCACCTTCACCTGCTTCGCGAACTGCTTGTCGTGGACGAAGATCTGCTTCGAGTAGTCGCCGCCGCCCGGCTCGGCGATCACCACCGTGGAGGCGGTCTTCTTCTCGCAGGCCACGCCGCCCGCCGCCACGGCCATCCCGATCGCAACGCCCCACGCTCGCGACATCGTCTTGCTGTGCATCGGTCTCTCCTATCGACCCGGCTCGGCCGGCTTCGGGTAGACGTTCAGGTACACGGCCGGACCGGTGGTCCGCACGTTCACGAACTTGCGCTCGCCCTTGGCGAGGCTCACGTTCACCGGGCGCTCGGCGATCGCCGCGCCGCCGGCGCCTTCGAGGCGCACCGAGAGCTGGTGCTCGCCGGGCGCCATGGGGATCCGCACCCACTGCAAGCTCGCCGGCAGCGTGGTCCAGCTCCTCAGGTCCGCCTGCTCGGTGAGCACGTTGTAGAGCGACATCAGGATGATCGCGACGCCGCGCTCGGTGCTGCCGCGGTGGCCGCTCGCGTCCGCGACCTGCTTCGCGACCACCGCCTTCCCCACCGCGCGGATCGCCTGCTTGAGCGCGAGCACCGCCATCCGGTCGCGCAGCGTCCGCACCGCGATCGCCTCCACGTCCGTGTAGAGCGCCGTCGCGCCCAGGACCGTGCCGGTGCCGTCGCGCACCGTGGCGCGCGTGTACGGGTTGGGCCGGAGCTGGTACTTGGGCAGCGCGATCGAGGTGAGGCCGCTGCCGGTGGGGATGGGCAGGGAGATCTCGCGCTTGAGCGGCGCGTCACCCGACTCGAACAACACCACCACCTCGGGCTGGTCCTCGACCGGATCGGTGGCGACGCTCGGCGCGGCTTCCCTGAGCGCCCGCGCCTCCTCGCGCAACCCGCTGCGCACGGCGGCACGGTAGGCGTCGCCCTTGAGGTCGGCGATCTCGGGGCGGAGCTCGACGGCGCGCTTCAGGTCGATGTAGGCGTCGTTGGGCTCGCCGTTCATCTCGTAGACGAGCGCCGAGAGCGCGTAGGTGAGCGCGTCGTCGTAGAGGTTCTGGACCCGCGCGGACACCACGTCCTGGTCCGCGTAGGCCTGGCCGAGCGCCCGGTCCACCGCGTACGCGGTGTTTGCGTTGCCCTCGCTCGTCTCCTTGGCGTCCGCGGCTTCTTCCTTGGCGCGCTCGCGGATCTCCTTCTGGATGCCCTGCATCTTGCGGATCTCGACGCGCGCACCGGTGAGGTCGTTCGAGAACAGGAAGTTCATCGCCAGGTAGGCGTGCAGCAGCACGTGCTCGAACGGCTCGCCCTGGTAGGCGATGGTCTTCTCGTTGACGAGGAGGCTACCGGCCTGAGACGCCGTGTCCGAGGCGGAGATGACCGCCTTGTCCTCCATGCGCTTGATCTCGTCGGTGGCGGCGAAGAGCTCGCGGTTGCTCGCCGTCAGCTCGCCCGCGGCGTGGTAGATGAGGCCGCGCTCGAGCAGGTAGCAGAGCTTGTCGAGGCTGCTCTCGGTGCCGTTCTCGAGCGACTTCACCGCCACCTCGGGAGCGAGCGACTGGAACTGGCGGCGCGCGTCCTCGGTCTCGCCGACGTAGGACGTGAACACGCTGCAACCGGTGGCGCCCAGCACGGCCGCCGCGGTGGCGACGGCCACCGAGACGCGCGCGGCGGACATGGGGAAGCGGCGGCGGGAGGCGCTCACGTCGGATGGCTCGGGAGGCGCGGGGTCAGACCGCCGCGAGCTCGGCGACCCGCTCGCGGCGCAGCGCCGCGGCGCGCTCCACCGACGAGATGACCTCGTCGAAGTGGAAGGGTTTGTGCAGGATCAGGTCGGCGATGCTCGGGTCGAGGCCGTTGGGCGAGCGCTGCTCGATCCACCCCGAGATCAGGATGCAGATCGCCGTGGGGTCGCGGCGCCGGACCTCGCGGGTGACCTCGAGGCCGTCGAGCTTGGGCATGGCGAGGTCGGTGATCACCAGGTCGAACCGCCCCGCGCCGAAGCACGCGAGCCCTTCGGCGCCGCTCGCCGCGGACGCGACCTCGTGGCCCTCCTCGCTGAGCAGCTCGCACAGCACGTCCCGCACGCCGGCCTCGTCGTCGATGACGAGGATGCGCAGCGCGCTGGCGGGAGACGGGCTCGGGTCGGGCATCCGGGCGGGAGTGGTCGTGCGCTTTCGCGTTGGGCTTCGCCGCGATTATAAACGCGCGCGCTCGTCTCAGCAGGCTCGTGCCGTGGCGCGCCGCGCCACGGACGCGCGCGAGGCGCCGCGCCGATCGGCGCGCAACCCGGGGAGCGAGGGCGCATGACGATACGCACCGGCATCGAGCGGATCCTCGGAGAGGGTGTCGGCCTACGCCCCGGCGATCGGGTCGCGATCGTGGCCAACCAGGCCACGGTGCTCCCCGACCTGACGCACGCGGTCCGCCACCTCGCCGCGCGCACCGACGTCCGGCTGGTGCGCATCCTCGCGCCCGAGCACGGGCTGTGGGGCGACGCCCAGGACATGATCGCGGTCGGAGACGAGCGCGATCCCGTGACCGGGCTCGGGATCGTGAGCCTCTACGGCACCAGCGAGGCGAGCCTGCGCCCGCCGCCCGCGGCGTTCGACGGCGTGGACATGGTGATCTTCGATCTCCAGGACGTGGGCGCACGCTACTACACGTTCCTCGCCACCCTCGCCTACCTGATGGAGGAGGCCGGGCGCCGCGGCGTGCGCGTGGTGGTGGCCGATCGCCCCAACCCGATCGGCGGCGAGCTCGTCGAGGGACCGCTCGTCGCCGACGGCTTCGTCTCGTTCGTGGGCGCGTTCGGCGTGCCGGTCCGCCATGGCATGACCGCGGGAGAGGTGGCGCTCTTCCTGCGCGACCACGTCGGCCTCGCCTGCGAGCTGACCGTGGCCAAGCTCGAGGGATGGCGGCGCGCCGACTGGTACGACGCCACCGGGCTTCCGTGGATCGCGCCGTCGCCCAACATGCCGACCGTCGACACCGCCGCGGTGTACCCGGGCCAGTGCCTGATCGAGGGCACCAACCTCTCCGAGGGG
>CAYMQR010000472.1:0-4463 GCA_964392195.1 uncultured bacterium
GTCGCGACTCGTCGCTCCGCTCTCCTCGTGATCGGCCTGGTGCTCGGCGGCGCGGCCCCGGCTTCCGCCGCCGACTGGACGAGCTGGCGCGGTCCCCACCAGATCGGCGTCTCCGACGAGACCGGCCTGGTGTCGTCGTGGTCGAAGGACGGCGACCGCCACGGGCTGGTGTGGCGTGACGACTTCACGGGCCGCTCGACACCGGTGGTGTTCGACGGCCGGGTGTGCGCGTTCGGCCGCCGCGGCACCACCGACGACCGCGGGGAGCGGGTCGCCTGCTGGAGCGCCGCCGACGGCAAGAAGCTCTGGGAAGTGCCGCTGGTGGTCCACAACACCACCATCCCGTTCAACCGCGCCGGCTGGTCGAGCCCCGCCGCCGACACCGAGACCGGCTACCTCTACACGCAGGGCTCGGACGGCCACCTCAGCTGCTTCGATCGCGACGGCAAGGTGGTGTGGCAGCGCGCGCTCCACGAGGAGCAGGGCCGGTTCTCGGGCTACGGCGGCCGCACCGCCAACCCGCTGGTGTTCGAGGACCTGGTGATCGCCAACGTCATCAGCTCGTCGATCCTGGGCTACGAGCCTCCCTCGCACCGCTACTACGCGTTCGACAAGCGCACCGGCGAGATCGTGTGGAGCGCGGCGCCCGCCCGGCCCGCCCTCGACCTCAACATCCAGACCAACCCGATCATCGCCACCATCGACGGCCGCGAGCAGATGATCGGCGGGGCCGCGGACGGCTGGATCTACGCGCTCGAGCCGCGCACCGGCCGCAAGATCTGGGAGTTCCAGCTCTCCAAGCAGGCGCTCAACACCTCGGTGGTGGTCGACGGCAACACCGTGTACGCGACCCACACCGACGAGAACGTGGGCGGCGACGTGATGGGCGCGGTGGTCGCGTTCGACGCCACCGGCAGCGGCGACATCTCGAAGACCGGGCTGCGCTGGAAGATCCTCGAGCTGCGCGCCGGCTACGCCTCGCCCACCATCCACGACGGCATCCTCTACGTCGTCGACGACTCCGCGAACCTGCACGGCCTCGACGCAGCCACCGGCCAGCCGCTGTGGGTGCCGTTCAAGCTCGGCACCGTCGGCAAGGGCTCGCCGGTGTGGGCGGACGGCCGCCTCTACGCGACCGAGGTGAACGGCCGGCTGTGGATTCTCGAGGCGACCCGCACCGGCGTGAAGGTGCTCGACCGCGACGAGCTCACCATGCCGGACGGGCGCTACGCCGAGCTCTACGGCTCGGTCGCGGTGTCGGGCGGGCGGATCTTCTTCACCACCCAGGAAGGTATCTATTGCCTCGGCGACAAGTCGAAGCCGTTCGCCGGCAACAGCGGTCTCGCGACGCCGCCACCGCCGCCGCGCGGCAGCGGCGCTCCCGCGACGCTGTCGCTGGTGCCGGCCGAGGTGCTGCTCGCGCCCGGCGAGAGCGTGACCTTCCGCGTCCGCTCCTTCGACGCGCAAGGGCGCGCGCTCGGCGCGGTGAGGTCCGCGAGCGTCGCGCTCGAGAAGCTGGACGGCACGCTGACGCCCGGCGGCGCGCAGGCTCCGGCCGAAACCCGGTTCACCGCTGGCGCCACGCCGTTCCAGGCCGGCTTCGTCACCGCCGCGCTCGGCGGGCTCACCGCCAAGGCGCGGGTGCGGGTGATCGCGCCGATGCCGTGGCGCGAGGACTTCTCGACCAGGAACCCCGGCGAGCCCGTCCCGTACTGGATCTTCGGCGGCCGCTTCAAGGTGGGGATGCTCGACGGCGAGAAGGTGCTCAACAAGTTCGTCGCGCCCACCGGGCTGCAGCGCACCCGCACCTACATCGGGCCGGCGTCGTGGAGCGACTACACGGTCTCGGCGAGCATGATGAGCCGCCAGAGGGGCTCCGAGCGCGCCGACATGGGGCTGGTGGCGAGCGGCTACACGATCGAGCTGCTCGGCGCCCAGCAGAGGATCCAGGTGAGCTCGTGGCACTCGGCGCTGCGCATGGCGCGCACCGTTCCGTTCCCGTGGCAGCCGGACGTCTGGTACCGCGTGCTGCTGCGGGTCGAGCCCAGGGGCGAGAACGAGGCACTCGTACGCGGCAAGGTGTGGCGCCGCGATCAGCCCGAGCCGAGCGCGTGGACGATCGAGGTCGACGATCCGTTCGGCGTGACCCGCGGCGCGCCCGGCCTCTACGGCTACTCGCCGGTCGACATCTACTACGACGACGTCGAGGTCGCGCCGAACGCGGCGCTCGCCGCCGCCACCGCGAGCGCGCCGGCTCCGGCGGCGCCGGCCCAGCCTGCGCCAGCCCCGGCGCCCGCCGTCGAAGCCGCCGCCAAGCCGGCTCCCGCCGCGGCCCCCACTCCCGCCACCGTCCCGCCGCCGCGCAAGAGCGGACCCGAGCCGGCGGCGGCGATGCTGGGCGGCAACGTCGCGCGCAACATGGCATCACCCGAGAAGGGCCTGCCGGACGAGTGGGACGTCCAGACCGGCAAGAACATCCTGTGGCAGGCCAAGCTCGGCTCGCAGAGCTACGGCGGCCCGGTGGTGTTCGGCGGCAAGGTGTTCATCGGCACCAACAACGAGTCGCCGCGCGATCCCCGCATCACCGGTGACAAGGGCGTGGTCATGGCGTTCGACGCCAGGACCGGCGAGTTCCTGTGGCAGATCGTCCACCCCAAGCTGCCCACCGGCCAGGTCAACGACTGGCCGATGCAGGGCGTCTGCTCGACGCCGTTCGTGCAGGGCGACCGGCTCTACTACGTCTCCAACGAAGGCGAGGTCGTGTGCGCCGACACCGAGGGCTTCCGCGACGGTGAGAACGACGGCCCGTTCACCGTCGAGCCCGACTCGGGCCCCAGCGCCGGCGACCTGGTGTGGAAGTACAACCTCAGGACCGAGCTCGGCGTCTTCCCGCACAACATGGCGGCGTCCTCGCCGTTGGCGATCCGCGGCATCCTCTACGCCGTCACCGGCAACGGCGTGGACGAGGGCCACATCAACATCCCCGCCCCCGACGCGCCGAGCTTCGTGGCCATCGACCAGGCGACTGGCAAGCTGATCTGGAAGAGCAACCTGCCCGGCAACGAGGTGCTCCACGGGAGCTGGTCGAGCCCGTCGTACGGCGTGGCGGGTGGCGTCGCGCAGGTGGTGTTCGGCGGCGGCAACGGCTGGCTCTACTCGTTCGCGCCCGAGACCGGCGAGCTCCTGTGGAAGTTCGACGGCAACCCCAAGGACGCGGTGTGGGACATCGGCGGCGCGGGCACGCGCAACAACGTGATCGGCATGCCGGTCTTCCACGACGACAAGGTCTACATCGGCGTCGGCGAGGACCCCGAGCACGGCGAGGGCGTCGGCCACCTGTGGGTGATCGACGCCACCAAGCGCGGGGACATCACGAAGAGCGGGCTCGAGTGGACCCGCGGCGGCGAGGACTTCCACCGCACGATCTCGACGGTCGCGATCGCCGACGGGCTGGTCTACGCCGCCGACCTCTCCGGCTTCCTCTACTGCCTCGACGCCGCGACCGGGAAGCTCCACTGGACCTACGACGCGTTCGCGGCGGTGTGGTCGTCTCCGGTGGTCGCCGACGGCAAGGTCTACCTGGCCGACGAGGACGGCGACGTCGCCATCCTCAAGCAGGGCAAGAAGCTCGAGGTCATCCGCGAGATCAACATGGGCAGCCCGATCTACACCACGCCCACGGCGAAGGACGGCGTGCTCTACGTGACCACCCGCTCGCGGATGTTCGCGATCTCCGCGAAGTGACGTGAAGCGGGCCGGATCGCGGGCGGCGGCACGGCGGCTGGCCGTGGGCGTGCTGCTCCTCGCGGCCGTCCCGGCGCGCGCCGCGGACTGGCCACGCTGGCGCGGTCCGCTCTCGGACGGACGCGCCGGCACCGACGAGCGCATCGGGGCGCGGCTGGCTCCGGCGATCGCGTGGCAGCGGCCGCTCGGGATCGGCTACTCCGCGATCGTGGTCGCCGGCGGCCGCGCGGTGACGCTCTACGCCGACGCGGGCACCGACTTCGTCGCCGCCCTCGACGCGGCGAGCGGCGAGCTGCTGTGGCGGCGGGCGATCGACGCGTGGCTGCCGCCCAACGGCGGCTCCGAGGGTGGCGGGAAGAGCACGCCCACGATCGCGCGCGACGTCGTCTACGCGCTCGGCCCGAAGGGCCACCTGCTCGCGGTGCGCGTCACCGACGGCGCGGAGCTGTGGCGGCGGAACCTGGTCGCCGACGTCGGCGCCGTCATGCCCGAGTTCGGCTTCGCCACCTCGCCCGTGGTGGCCGGCGACGTCGTGGCGGTGCAGATCGAGGGCGGCACCAGCCACTCGCTCGTGGGCTTCGACGGGGCGACCGGCGCGCTCCGCTGGAGCGTCGCCGGCGGCGTCGCCGAGTACGAGTCGCCGCTCCTGGCGACCCTCGCCGGCACCACCCAGCTCGTGGTGGCGACCGACCGCGACGTCCGCGGCGTGGACCCGGCGA
>CAYMQR010000473.1:0-4422 GCA_964392195.1 uncultured bacterium
CCCGACGGGAGTCGGGCCCTCCGAACCCGGGCGCTGCCGCGGTGCGTGCTGGTCAGCGCGGCCAGGGCCGGCGCCCGAGACGGGCGTGCTCGACGAGCAGGCAGCGGTCCTGGACCACGTCGATCCCGGCGCGCGCGAGCCGCTCGGCGGCGGCGGCGTTGCGGATGCCGAGCTGGAACCACACCGCCCGGGGGCGCGCGGCGAGGATGTCGTCGACGTGGGGCGGGATGTCGGCGGGGCGGCGGAACACGTTCACCAGGTCGATCACCCCGCCCACCTCGGCCACCGTGCGCTTCACCGGCTGGCCGAGGATCGTCGTGACGCCGGGGTAGTAGACCGGCACCGGCACGATCTCGCAGCCGTGCTCGGCCATGTAGGCGGGCACGTCGAACGCGGGCTGGCCGCGCTGGCGCTCGGTCTTGATGCCGAGCACCGCGATGCGGTGCGAGGCGCGCACGATCCGCGCGATGCCGTCGTCGTCCTCGATCAGATGCTCACGCCACGTCTCCATCGACTCTCCCGTGACCGCCCGCCGGGTGCCGGCACGCGCCCGCTCGCGTCGAAGGGCGCCGCGGTTTCACGACCGCGCGCCGCGCGTGTTAGCGTGCCGCACCCTCTCCGCCAGCCTATCCATCCGCTTCCTTCCGCGCCGGCGTGGCTCGCGGCGCGACGCTCTCGAGACCATGGCGATCCGCATCAACCGCGTCTACACGCGCTCCGGCGACGACGGCGACACCGGCCTCGTCGGCGGGCGGCGCGTCCCCAAGGACTCCCCGCGCATCGAAGCCTACGGCGACGTCGACGAGCTCAACGCGGCGCTCGGCCTGGCGCGCCTCTTCAACGAGGAGCGGCTCGCCGCGAGCGACGACCACCGCTGGCTCGACACGGTGTTCCGCAAGCTCCAGAACGAGCTCTTCGACCTCGGCTCGGAGCTCGCGACCCCGCCCGAGGGCGAATACGACGGCATGCACCGCGTGGGGCCGGCCGAGGTCGAGGGCCTCGAGAAGCTCATCGACCACTGCCAAGAGGACCTCGAGCCGCTCAAGTCGTTCATCCTGCCCGGCGGCGGGCGGGTGAGCGGCTTCCTCCACCAGGCCCGCACCATCTGCCGCCGCGCCGAGCGCAAGGTCGTGGCGCTCGGCCGCTGCGAGCCGGTGAACGAGCACCTGCTCCACTACGTCAACCGCCTGAGCGACCTCCTGTTCGTGCTCGGGCGGTGGGTCGCCAAGCGCACCGGCGAGCGGGAATACCTGTGGGAGCGCGGCCTGCGCTCGCACGCCTCGCCGGCCAAGGCGGCCGCCGGTGCGGCGGTGAAGGCGGCGCGCGTCGCCAAGCGCGCGGCGCGCTGAGCGGGACTTCGGGGGAGGTATGGAGCTCGCGGCCACTCGCATCGCCGTCGATCTGCGGGCGCCCACCGTCGCCATCGACCGCCGCATCTACGGCCACTTCCTCGAGGAGCTCGGCCGCATGGTGAGCGGCGGCCTGTTCCCCGAGAAGGGCTCGACCGCGCCGCTCATGCGCGAGGTCGGCTACCGCAAGGACGTGTGGGAGGCGTGCCGCGACCTCTCGCCGGTGCTGGTGCGCTGGCCGGGCGGGTGCTTCGCCGACGTCTACCGCTGGCGCGACGGCGTGGGCGTCCATCGCCAGCGCAGCTACCCGAACCGCTTCTGGGGCCATCGCTTCGGCCCCACGTGGGGGCCGGCGGTCCACAACGAGCTCGGCACCGACGAGTTCCTGGCGCTGTGCCGCGACTGGGACGCGGAGCCCTACTTCTGCGTCAACGCCGGCAGCGGCGACGCCGAGGAGGCGGCGGCGTGGGTCGAGTACGTGAACCGCCACGCCACCGGCCACGACCCGAGCTTGCCGCGCTGCAAGCTGTGGAGCGTCGGCAACGAGCAGTTCGGGTGGTGGGAGGTGGGTCACACCACGGCCCGCGACTACGCGCGTCGTTACCTGCGCTACCGCGCCGCGATGCGCGCGGTCGATCCGACGATCGAGACCGTCCTCAACGGCAACGACGACCCGCGCAGCCGCTGGAACGCGCGGGTGCTCGAGCGCGCCGCCGCCGAGACCGACTACCTCTCGATCCACTCGTACCAGCCGCAGGACTACCGGCTCGCGCACATCTTCACGCAGCCGCCGCCCACGGTGGCGTCGTGGTACTCGGCGCTCTCGATCGGCGAGACCGTGCTCGCCAAGCTCGAGCACCACGAGCAGGCGGTGCGGCGCGTGGCGGGGCGAGCGATCCCGTTCGCGGTCGACGAGTGGAACCTGTGGTGGAACTTCCCGCAGGCGATCCGGCCGCGCCCTTCCTTACGCGACTCGCTCGGCGCCGCCACCATCCTGATGACGTTCCAGCACCGCGCCGACCTGGTGCGCATCGCCAACCTGTCCTCGCTGATCAACGTGATCTCGCCGCCGATCGTCACCGACCGCGACCGCGTCGCGCGCACCAGCATGTTCCACGTGTTCCGGCTCTTCACCGCGCACGCGCTGGCGCGGCGGGTGGCGAGCCGGGTGGTCCACGGCCCGAGTTACTCGGCGGCGCGCCTCAAGGGGATCCGGCCGGTCGAACGGGCGCCGCTGGTGTCGGTGTCGGCCACCGCGTCCGACGACGGCCAGCGCGTGGCGGTGTTCCTGCTCAATCGCCACCACGAGCTGCCGGCGCGGGTCGAGCTCGACTACCAGGGTGGAGCGGCGGCGAGCGACGCCGCGCTCCACTACGTGACCGGGCCGACGATGATGGCCGAGAACCTGCCCGGGCGGATCGAGCAGATCGAGACCGGCAGCCGGCCCGTCGATCGCGGCCGCGCGCAAGAGGTCGAGCTCCCGCCGCGCACCCTCGCCGTGCTCACCCACGCGGTGGCGTAGCGGAGCGACCGCTCGCGGCCGCGAGGGCCCGCGGCCCTCCAGGGCCCGCGATCTACGCGTTCACTCGCCCTTGCCGCCCTTGACCAGCTTGAGGTGCGAGGCGCCGCGGCGCGCGCCGCCGGCCTTGGGCTTCGGCGCGGACGGCGGGGCGAGCTCGGCACGTGCCGCGGGCACGGGCACCGCCTCGGCGGTCTCGGAGCCCGGGGTCTTCTCGAACGCGGGCGCAAGCTCCTTCGTGAACGCCGCTGGCACGTGCTCCTTGAAGACGAAACCCGCGCCCTTGGCGAGGTCCATCACCGCCCACACCGCGCGAAACGGCAGCCGGCAGCGCATCAGCACGCCCTGGAAGCCGAGATCGGCGTAGATCGCCTGCTCGTCGAAGTCGAGGTTGAGCGGCCACGCGGGGTTCAGGTCGATGAAGAGCCGCGCGCCCCACTCGTCGCGCACGTGGTCGGGGATCTCGACGCCGTCGAGGGTGGCGTCCACGACCAGCCGCGCCGACTTGCCCTTGTGGGTCAGGTCGAGGATCGAGCGCTCGATCGCGTTGCGGATCTCGTTCATCGCGACCATGTTTAGCGCGCCCGCGCGCCGATGGCTCGGTGCGCCACCGGGCTCCCTCCTCCCGCCGCGACACCGCGCCTCATGTCCGACGAGCCAGCGATCCCCGCGAGTGGCGCCGCGTCGCTCCTCGGCCAAGTGGCCGAGGTCGCGATCGAGCGCATCGCCACCGGTGGCGACGGCGTGGCGCGCCTGGCCGACGGGCGCGTCGTGTTCGTGCCCTTCACCGCACCCGGCGAGAAGGTGGCCGTGGAGCTCACCGAGGAGGAAGAGCGCTTCGCGCGCGCGCGTGTGGTCGCCGTGCTGACGCGTTCGGCGGAGCGGGTCGAGCCTCGGTGCGCGCTGTTCGGTGCGTGCGGCGGGTGCACCTTCCAGCACCTCGCGGCGCCGGCCCAGCTCGCGGCCAAGGACCGGATCGTGGCCGATCACCTGGTGCGCCCCGGCCACGTCGCGGCCGAGCGGGTCCGTCCCACGCGCGCCTCGCCGCTCGTGTGGGGCTTTCGCCACCGCATGCGCTTCCACGCGCGGCGCGGGCGGCTCGGGCTCTTCCGCCACGCGAGCCAGGAGCTCGTCGAGGTGGCGGCGTGCCCGGTGGCGTCGCCGGCGATCGAGGGGCTCTTGCCGCCGCTCGCCGCGGCGCTGCCCGCGTGGCCCGACGCCGCGCTCGAGATCGAGATCGTCGACGACGGCGGCGCGCTCTCGCTCGCGGTGTCGTTCGTGGAGCGCGGCGCGGCCGCGGCCGAGGCGGTGGCGGAGGCGCTCGCCGCGCGCGCGGGCGTGGCGCTGGTGGTCGCGAACGACGGCGGGCGCCGGATCGTGGTGGGCGGTGCGCCCGACGCCGGCCACACCACCGGCGCCGCCGCCCCGCCCGGCAGCTTCCGCCAGGCGAACCCCGCCGCGAACGAGGGCCTGCGCGAGCAGGTCGCGGCGGCGGTCGGCGCCGGCGAGGCGGCCGTGCTCGAGCTCTACGCGGGCAGCGGCAACCTGAGCGCC
>CAYMQR010000474.1:0-4406 GCA_964392195.1 uncultured bacterium
CCCGGAAAGCGGGCGGGCGCCGCACTACTCGGGGTCGGGCACCGGCCAGCGGTCGCCCCACAGCGAGCCGCCGCCGTCGACCTTCATGGTCTCGCCGGTGATGAAGGCGCCCGCCGGCGAGACCAGGAACGCCACCGCCCAGGCGATCTCGTCGACGGTGCCGAGGCGCTTCATCGGGATGCTCTTCCACGCGTTCGCCGCCACCTCGGGCGGATAGCGCGTGAGTCCCGACGACGCGATCACGCCCGGGGCGACGGCGTTGATGCGGATCCCGAACTGCGCCCACTCCACGGCCAGCGTCTTGGTCAGGTTGACCACGCCGGCCCGCGCCGCGCCGGTGTGCACCATCCCCGGGAAGCCGCGCCACATGTCGGCGACGATCGAGACGATCTTGCCGCCGTGCTCGAGCATCCACTGGCGCGCCACCTCCTGGGTCACGTACCAGGTGCCGTTCAGGTTGGTGGAGATCACCGCGTTCCAGCCGTTCACGCTGATCGCAGCGGCGGGCGACGGGAACTGCCCGCCTGCGTTGTTGACCAGGATGTCGAGCCGCCCGTGCTTGGCGAGGATCGCGGCGATGACCTCGGAGACCCGCTCCGGGCTGCGGATGTCGAGGGCCATCGCCTCGCACCGGATCCCCTCGGCCAACAGGTCGGACGCGGCCTTCTCGACGTTCTCGAGCTTGCGGCTGGCGATGATCGTCGTGCACCCGAGCCGCCCCAGCTCCCGGGCGATCGCCAGCCCGATCCCGGTGCCGCCGCCGGTGACGAACGCCACCTGGCCGGCGAGGATGTCGGGGGCGAAGATCGACGAGCGCTGCGTGGACACGGCGTCGGAGGTCGGCGAGCTCATGGTCTCCTCGGGTGGATGGGCACTTGGGCTCGGGAGCGCGGGCGCAACGGCCCTGTCGCGGCTCGGGATCAGGCGGGCCGGGTGAGCACCGCCTGCCGGACGAGCCGCCGCACCTCGGCTTTGAGCGTGGCGATGCGAGCGGTGTCGGTGGCGCCGGCCTCGGCGTAGCCCTCGAGCACGACCGGCGCCGCGGCGAAGTAGAACAGGATCATCCCGACGCTGCCGATCAGCACCGCGGGCGGGTCGAACGACTGGAAGACGCCGCGCCGCTGACCGTCGCGGACGTACTCGGTGACGAGCCGGAGCATCGGGTGCACGTGGGAGCCCAGCAGGTCGGCGATGTCGACCGTCCGGTCCACGAGCTCGCGGAACGCGAGGATCGCGAACTGCGGCTTGCGCGCGATCAGGTCGACGAACGAGTCGGTCAGGTTCTCGATCTGCTCGGCCGGAGTACCCGGGCGCTGGATCGCCGTCATGAGCATGTCCTGCAGGTCGCGCAGGATCGCCCGGTGGACCTCGGCGTAGAGCTCGGTCTTCGTGGGGAAGTGGTAATAGAGCGACGCCTTGCGGATCCCGACGCGCCGCGCGATGTCCGCGAGGTTGGCGCCGCTGAAGCCGCTGCGGCTGAACGCAGCCTCGGCCTCTTCGAGGATCCGCTCTCGGGTGGCGGGCCCGTTGCGGGGCCGGACGCGCTTCGGTTCGGCGGACATCGCGGATCGGCGGGCGTGGGTGGCGCTCGCCCGTCTCAGTAGCGATAGACGAACGTCGTCCCGAGCGACAGCGCGAGGGCCTCGAGCTCGAGCGGAAAGTCGTTGACGGTGGTCGAGTAGTACTTCGTGCCGCCGAGGTTGACGCTCTGGCCCGCGTCGATCTGGCGCGACGGGTAGTGGACGAGCTGCACCACGGTGGCCACGTCGAGCCCGGCGAAGTCCGGCGCGTCGAAGCTCCGGAACAGGAAGTCACGCCACGTGCAGCCGGCGCTGTAGATGAACCGGGTCGCGTCGAGGGTGCCGGAGTCCACGGTGGTCTTCGGGACCGGCGTGGGGTCGTACCAGATCCCGCCCTGCAGGCTGACGTCGGCGGTCACGCGGTACTCGATCCCGCCGTGGAGCGCGAAGGTGTCGTTGAACTGGCGCTCGAAGACCTGCTCCTTGAGGCCGAGGAGACCGTCACCCAGGAACTGGATGCGCTGCTTGTTCCACGCGCTCGCCCAGTTCGTCCACACACCGTCGACCGCGAGCAGCAGCGTCTCGGCCGGCCGGTACGAGATCCCGACCGCGACCTGGCGCGGGAAGATGATCCGGTACTTGAAGCGTGTGAGCTCGTCCACGAGCGGCCCGCCGTTCAGGCTCGTGAGCAGCGGGTTGTCGTTGATCAGCGCCTTGACGTCGTCGGCCCACACCACGCCGGCGCGCCCCTCGTAGTCGACGGCCATCTGGTCGCGGTACGTGAGGCCCCACGTGAACGGCACGTTCGGCCGGTGGAACAGGATGCCGAGGTGGTAGTTGAAGTGGGCGAAGTCGATGTCGAGGGTGTTGGACGGCGCGAGCCCGGTCGGGAACTCCTCGTCGCTGTGGATCTCGAACTTGCCGTCGTCCACGCCGTTCTTCGAGTTCAGCAACTGGCGGACCACGGGCAGGTCGAGTCCGAGCTCGTCCACCGCGGCGTCGGTGAAGAAGCCGTCGCCGAGCTTCTGGCGATTCTCCATCTGGCGCAGCGCGCTGACGTTGAACGTCGCGCCGACGTAGAAGCCCGTGTCCGGGATCTGGTAGCCGACCGCCGGCGAGAGCGTCTGCACGAAGGTGCTGCTCTCGTACCCCGAGTAGCGCAGCGGTCCCTGGTCCTGCTCCCACTCGACCGCGTTTCCCCAGGTGGTGCCGCCGCCGATGTCGAACACCAGCCCCGGCACGCCGACCTGGAAGGTCCCCGGGAAGTACACGTTGTAGATCGCGGGGGTGATGTCGTGCCGGGTGCCGCCTTCCTCCGGAGTCGAGCGCGCCGTGACGAACGGCAGCACGACCTGCGAGAGCCCGAGCTCCTGGATGTCATGGTCGAGCTGTCCGAGCCCGGCGGGGTTGTAGTACCAGGCGGACGCGTCGTCGGCGACCGCGGTGGCCGCGCCGCCCATCCCCGCCGTACGGGGGCCGAAGCCGATCGCCTCGATGTAGCCGGCGTGGCTGGTGGCCGCCGTCAGCGCGAGCAGGCAGACCGCGACCACACGAAGCGCGATGGAGCGTGTGCGGATCATTATGGCGCGGGATCATAGACCGCGAGCGCAGGCACGCCCAGCCCCTCGTGCGGGTTTCTGGCGACCCCCGGACGTGACGCCGCCTCCGCCAGCGCGACGTGCCCCGGGGGTGTGGCGCGGGCTCAGCGCGACAGGGACGGCAGCTCGCGAAACAGGTCCAGCGCCTCGGGGTTGGCGAGGGCCTCGCGGTTTTCCACGGGCTTGCCGTGGACGACGTTGCGCACCGCGAGCTCGACCTTCTTCCCCGAGCGCGTGTAGGGGATGTCCGCGACCTCGATGATCTTGGCCGGCACGTGGCGCGGGCTCGCGTTCTCGCGGATGGTCTTCTTGAGCTTGGCCTCGAGCGCCGCGTCCAGGTGGAGCCCCGCGCGCGGCTTGACGAACAGCACCACGCGCACGTCGCCGTCCCAGTCCTGGCCGATCACCAGGCTGTCGGCGACCTCCTCGAGGCTCTCGACGGGCCGGTAGATCTCGGCGGTGCCGATCCGCACCCCGCCCGGGTTGAGCGTGGCGTCGGATCGCCCGTACACGATGACCCCGCCCTGATCGGTCACCTCGATCAGGTCGCCGTGGTGCCACACGCCCGGAAAGCGCGCGAAGTAGGCGGCGCGGTAGCGCTGCTGGCCCGGGTCGTTCCAGAACCCGATCGGCATCGACGGGAACGCCCGAGTGCACACCAGCTCGCCGGGCCGGCCGACCACGGGGCGCCCCTCGTCGTCGAACGCCTCCACCGCCATCCCGAGCCCGCGGCACTGGATCTGCGGCGCCACCACGGGCAGCCGCGGGTTGCCGAGCACGAAGCAGGAGATGATGTCGGTGCCGCCCGAGATCGAGGCCAGGTGAACGTCGGCCTTCACGTCGCGGTACACGTACGAGAAGCTCTCGTGGAGCAGCGGCGAGCCCGTCGAGAGCACCGTGCGGAGCGCGCCGAGGTCGAGGTGCTCGCGCGGCCGCACGCGCTCCTTCTCCGCCGCCGCGAGGTACTTGGCGCTGGTGCCGAAGATCGAGATCCGCTCCTCGGCGGCGAGCCGCCACAGCGCGTCCGGCGCGGGGTGGAACGGCGACCCGTCCCACAGCACCAGGGTCGCCCCCGAGGCCAGCCCGCTGGCCAGCCAGTTCCACATCATCCAGCCGCAGGTGGTGAAGTAGAAGAAGCGGTCGTCCGGCTTCAGGTCGGCATGCAGCCACTGCTCCTTGACGTGCTGGAGCAGCGTGCCGCCCGCGCCGTGGACGATGCACTTGGGCACGCCGGTGGTGCCCGACGAGTAGAGGACGTAGACCGGGTGATCGAAGGGGAGCTGCTCGA
>CAYMQR010000475.1:0-4399 GCA_964392195.1 uncultured bacterium
GACGCCCTGCCCGCGAGCTGAGGCGAGCGCGCGATCGGGCGCTCGCCCCTGCAGGCCCGCGCATCGTGCCGAGATCGGTGTAGGGGCGGGCGCGAGCCCGCCCGGGCGCGGGACCGATCATGGCCGACCGGTCCCCACCGCGGGCGGCCTCGCGGCCGCCCCTACGACCACGTTCGCCCGATCGCGCACCGTGTTCAGTACGCCCGTCGCCGCACCTCGAGGTTGGAGGCGCGCGCGTCCACCTCGCGCACTCCATCCGGCAGCGGGCTCGCGGCGCCGAGCCGCGCCTCCACGCTCCCCGCGCGCAGCAGCGCCTGCGCGCGCGGACCGTAGCCCGCGCCGTGGTGGTCGAGGTGGCTCACCACGTCGTCCACCACGGTGAGCGTGTACCAGGGAGTGGAGCGCGAACGCCCCGCGCCGTCCACCACTCCGATCCGGTAGCGCAGGTGCGCCGCGCCGTCGGCGGCCGCCGCGGGCACGGCGCCCGCGAACACCTCGTCGCGGACCCGCGTGAGCGCCTTGCGCCGCGGGCTCGCGCACGGCGCGCTCGGCGGCACCGCGCCGCAGTGGTCGACGGTCACGCGCGCGTCGCGGCCGTCGGCGACCCGCACGTAGAGCGTGACCTCGCCGCCGCGCACCACCACCAGCGGCGGCACGTGCTCGATCCCCTGGGTCGGCCCGCCCGGCAGCTCGATCCGCTCCACCTCGGGCGCCGCGGCGCGCGCCTGGCGCAGCTCCTCGAGCTGGAGCGAGAGCGGGCGCGGCGTCTCGAGCGGATCGAGCTTCGCCGCGCCGTCGAGGGCGAGCAGCCGCTCGAGGTGCTGGCGCGCCTGCTCGGCGTGGCCGGCCTGGTGCTCGGCGATCGCCGCCTGGCGCTCGAGCTCGGCGAGCTCGGCCCGCAGCGCGCGCAGCCTCGCGGGATCGGCGTTCGCGTCCTGCTCGAGCACGTAGAGCTCGCCGGCGCGCCGCGCGAGCGGCTCCTTCAGCGCCTCGGCCGCACCCACGGCGTCGCCGCCCTGCAGCAGGATCATGGCGCGGTGGTAGCCCGCGTCGTCGAGCTCGGCGCGAGCCGCCGGCACGGGCACCAGCCACGCCGCCGCCGCGAGCACGGCCGCCGCGCTCCGGAGCCGCGCGCGCGCGTCCGCGCTCACCGCTCCTCCAGGTCGAACGTCTGGGTGGTGAGCGCCTCGCCGTCGTACTCGACGCTGACCTTCCACTCGCCCGGCAGCCACGCCGCGGGCGCGCCCGCGATCGGCATGCTCGCCGACACCGTCACCCGCGGCCGGTAGCCGCCGTCCGGGTTGAGCGCCACGGCTCCGCTGTCGAGGTAGAGGTTCCCCTCCGGGTCGAACCAGCGGTAGCGCACCGTGTGGGCGTGGGCGAGGTCGCGCAGGTCGAGCCACACCACGGCGCGGGCGTCGTGGGTGGTGAAGCTGTCGCCGATCTGCACCGGGGTGCCGAGCCCGTCCGCGGTCACGTCGCGGCACAGCGCGAGCCGGTCGAGGCGCGTGGTCAGCACGCCCGACGCGCAGCCACCGACGAGAAGCAGCAGCGCCGCGCACACCGGCACCGCGCAGGACCGATTCGCCGATCGCGGCATCGCCGCCGACCTTACGCGCGCGGCACCCGCGCGAGCAACCGCCGCCCGCGCGCGGCGTGCGGCACTCGTTGACGCGGACGCATCCGCCCGGGTAGCAGGGAGCCCCGAAAGGAAGCCCCATGAGCCGACCGCACCGCCTGCTCGCCTTCGCGTGCCTCGCCGCCGCCACGATCCTCGGCGCCGGCTGCAGCAAGCCGACTCCGTTCCACAGCACCATGGTCGAGGCGGGAAAGACCTTCGACCAGCTCCAGAAGCTCTACGAGAAGAAAGGCCCGAGCGGCGCCGTCGGCTACGCGGTGCAGGTCGGCAAGCTGCTGGCGAGCGAGCCGATCACCACCTCCGAGTACTACAAGTCGAGCGAGGTCTTCCGCGACCTGAACGGCGAGGCGATCGACGAGCTCGGCTCCCTCGAGAACGCGCTGGTCGCCGGCTCGGACGCCGAGGCCACCGGTTCGATCGCGCGGGTCAAGGCGATCTGCCAGAAGTGCCACGACCAGAAGTGGTCGAAGTGACGGTCCGCACGGAGCCCCGCCATGCAGCAATACCTGGATCTGGTGCGCGAGGTGCTCGCGCGCGGCACGCGCAAGCCCAACCGCACCGGCGTCGACACCCTCTCGACCTTCAACCACAACTACGAGATCGACCTGGCGCGCGGCTTCCCGCTGCTCACCACCAAGGAGATCTCGTGGAAGAACATCGTCATCGAGAACCTGTGGTTCCTCTCGGGTGACACGCGGATCTCGCTGCTCAAGAAGCACGGCTGCAAGTTCTGGGACCCGTGGGCCGACGCCGACGGCCTCGTGCCGAGCGCCTACGGCAACTTCTGGCGCCACTTCCCGATCCACGAGGGCGGTCAGGCCACCTTCCGCGACCAGATCGCGTGGGTGCTCGCCGAGATCCAGCGCAACCCCATGAGCCGCCGCCTGGTGGTCACGGCGTGGGCGCCCGGCAACGCCCACACCTCGGCGCTGCCGCCCTGCCATTGCCTGTGGATCCTCAACGTCCAGAACGACGAGAACGGCGAGCCCTACCTCTGCCTGCACCTCACCCAGCGCAGCTGCGACGTAGCGCTCGGCGTGCCCTACAACATCGCGGGCTACGCCTTCCTGCTGGAGCTCATCGGCCACTTCGCCGGGATCCGCCCCGGGGTGTTCGCGCACACCCTCGTCGACGCGCACGTCTACACCGCCAAGCCCGACGGCTCGATGGCCGACTACGACCACGTCCCGGGGCTCGAGGAGCAGCTCACGCGCGCCCCGCGCGCGCTGCCCACCCTCACGATCTCGCCCGCCATCAAGAGCCTCGCCGACGTCGAGGCGCTCATGCACGAGGACACCGCGACGATCCTCTCCCACTTCCAGCTCGGCGGCTACGACCCGCACCCGGCGATCAAGTTCAAGGTGGCCGTGTAGGCAGCGCCGCGACGCGCTCATCGGCGGATCCACTCATGGACCGAGCCGCATCCTGATCATGACCGCGTTCGACGAGGAGCTCGCCCGCCCCGATCTGCGCGGGATCATCGTCGCGGTCTCGCCGGAGGGCGCGATCGGCCTCGACGGCCGCATCCCCTGGCACCATTCGGCGGACCTCAAGCGCTTCAAGCGCCTCACGATGGGCGCCACGATCGTGATGGGCCGGCTCACCTGGGAGTCGATCGGGTCGAAGCCACTGCCCGGACGGCGCAACGTCGTGATCAGCAGCCGCGCGCTCGACGGCGTCGAGCACTACGCCTCGCTCGCCGACGCCCTCGCCCACGTCACCGGCCCGCTCTGGTTCATCGGCGGCGCGCGCCTCTACGCCGAGGCGCTCGCCCACGCCAACCTCGTCGACGTCACCTACGTGCCCGACCCGGTGACCGATCCGCGCGCCGTGCGCTTCCCGCCGATCGACGAGCGCGAGTGGGAAGCGGGCCCGCTCGAGCCCCACGACGACCCCGCACTCGCGGTCCGCCGCTTCCGGCGCAGGCCCGCGCCATGACCGCGCGCCCGAGCGGGACGGTCACGTTCCTGTTCACCGACATCGAGGGCTCGACGCAGCTCTGGGAGGAGCGCGCCGCGTGGATGGCGCGCGCCCACGCGCGCCAGGAGGCGCTGCTGCGTGAGGTGTTCGCCGCCCACGACGGCTATCCCTACAAGATGGTCGGCGACGCCTTCCAGGTGGCGTTCGACACCGCGCCCGCCGCGCTCGCGGCCGCCGCCGACGCGCAGCGCGCGCTCCACGCCGAGCCGTGGGGCGAGGTGCCGATCCGGGTGCGGATGGCGATCCACTCGGGCGAGACCGAGGAGCGCGGCGACGACTACGTCGGCCCGCTGCTCAACCGCGTCGCGCGCCTCATGAGCGCCGGCCACGGCGGCCAGGTGCTCGTCACGCAGGCCACCTACGAGCTGGTGCGCGATCGCCTTCCGCACGGTGTGAGCCTGCGCGATCTCGGCGAGAAGCGGCTGCGCGACCTGAACCGCCCCGAGCACGTCCACGAGCTGGTGATCGCCGGCCTCGAGAGCGAGTTCCCGGCGCTCAAGACCCTCGACGCGATCCCCAACAACCTGCCGGTCCAGCTCACCCACTTCATCGGCCGCGAGCGCCAGCTCGCCGAGCTCACCGAGCTGCTCTCGCGGTCGCGGCTGGTCACGCTCACCGGCTCGGGCGGCGCCGGCAAGACGCGCCTCGCCCTCGAGCTCGGCGGCGAGCTGCTCGAGCGCTTCGACCACGGCGTGTGGCTCGTCGAGCTCGCTCCCGTCACCGACGAGCGCGAGATCGCGCAGGCGATCGCCACCGCGCTCGGCATCGCCGTGCCGCCGG
>CAYMQR010000476.1:0-4398 GCA_964392195.1 uncultured bacterium
CTTCTTCCCGTACGTCGAGATCGAGCAGCAGGCCAACGACGTGGCGCTGGTGGGCATCGCGCCCGATCCGCTGCTCGAGCCCATCCATCGCCAGCATCGCCTGTCGCCGGGGCAGCTCGTGCGGCGCTTCCCGGTGTTCGCCGAGATCAACCGCATGTCGGCCAACACCACGCTCCAGCCGCTCCACTTCCTGCGGCGGCGCATCGAGCTTTTCCACGAGCGGCGCGCCGAACCCGGGCTCGACTTCCTGGCGACGCTCAAGCAGCGCGCCACGCGCCTCGGCGGACGCCACCGCAAGCGCATCGCGCCCGAGCAGGTGCAGCGCGGCGTGAGCGAGGTCGAGGCGGTGCTCAAGTGGGGCGATCCGCAGAAGGTCCTGACCCGGACACGGGGCGGCGCGACCATCGAGAAGTGGCTCTACAGCAAGCTCGACGAGAGCGGCGATCCGGTCGCCCAGCGGCTGTACTTCCGCGACGGTCGGCTGGTCGGCGCGCGGCTCTGAGGCAACCCGCCTCCCCACTTCCTCGAGCCCGGCGCGCGCCGGCTTGCGCCAACGGATTGTCGACGATCGTCAACCGATTGTCGGCCCCGACCCGGTTCCCCCTCGTGATCCCGAAGGACGTCCTCGACCAGGGCCCCGCCCTCGTCTTCGACCTGTGGCAGACGCTGGCGTTCGACGACCTGCCCGCCAACCCGTTCGACGCCACCATCGAGGCCTTCGGTCTCGACCCGGCGCTCCCCGCGGAGCGGCGACGCGTCGAGGATCCGCTGATGTCGCGGCCCTACCGGGACGTCGACGATGCCCTCGACCACGTCGAGCGGCTGCTCGGCCGGCCGGCCTCGGACCGCGATCGGCTCCGCACCCTGTGGCAGCGCTCGAGCCACTCGGCGCGGCTCTACGACGACGTCTTGCCCGCCCTCGACGCGCTCGCGAGCCGCTTCCCGCTCGCGCTGCTCTCGAACACCCAGTCCTTCGGCATGGAGGCGGTCACCGCGAGCGGCGTCCTCGAACGCTTCGACGCGCTGGTGCTCTCGTACCTCCACGGCCTCGCCAAGCCCGACCCGGCGTTCTTCACCGCCGCAGCCCGCGAGCTCGGCCTGCCGCCCGGACGGCTGATCATGATCGGCGACAGCCTCGACCGCGACTGGGCGCCGGCGCGCTCCGCCGGCTACGGCGCCGCCGTGCTGATCGATCGCACCGGCTGGAGCGAGCGCTCGAGCCGCCTCGGGCGCCACCAGCCCACGCCCACCGTCATCCGCGGCCTCGACGAGCTCGTCGCCGCCCTCGGCTGACCACCACCTCGCGTGGTATGCGATGGTGCCGGATTTCCGGCCCATCCCGCCTCTCCACTCCCGATCGGAGCGTTCCCATGGTCTCTGCGTGGCAAGTCATCCTGGTGGTGATCTGCGGCGGCACGGTGTTCCACGCCGGCCTGCACGCGCTGGTGCACGGCTCGTTCAACGTCCACCAGGCGGCGCTGGCCTTCTTCCTGGTCATCAACGTGCTGGTGAACTTCTGGGAGCTCGCGCTGCACGCGTGCGCCGACCAGATCCGCCGCGAATACGAGGAGACCAAGGTCCCCTACAAGGGCCGCGTGACCGAGCGGGTCAACGAGGTGATGACGAAGCGCATCCCGTTGAGCGAGGTGTTCCGCTTCCACCACTGGACCGGCATCTGGTCGAGCTACGCGCTCTTCGATCCCGGCTACGCCGACCGCCGGGCGTTCGGCTGGAACATCGACGTCGGCAACGGCTGGTCGACGGTGCTGCCGGCGCTGCTGACCGCGTTCGGCATGACCTTCGAGATCATCCCGGCGCGCGCGCTCGGCATCATCGGCATCGCGATGTACTGGCAGATGCTCTACGGGACGATCGTGTACTTCTTCCAGTTCTTCAACAACCGCTGCCACGTCGGCTACTCGAAGGCCATGATCGCGAGCTTCGTGGGGAGCTCGAACGGGCTGTGGTTCATCTTCCCGATCTGGGGGCTGTGGCTCTCGACCCAGCTCATCTACGCGGACAGCTACGGCATCCTGCGGTGACCGGAGACGTGCCGCGATGACCTCGCTTCCCAACCCGCTGCTCACGCCCTCGGCGCTCGCGTTCGGCGCCGTGCCGTTCGACCTGGTCCGGCCCGAGCACTTCGAGCCCGCCCTCGACGCGGCGCTCGCCGATGCGCGCGCGGCGATCGAGGCCATCAAGAACGATCCCCACCGGCCCGACTTCGACAACACCATCGCGGCGCTCGAGCTCGCGACCCTGCGCGTCGACGAGATCGCCGGGCTCCACCACAACCTGCAGGCCGCCCACGGCGACGCGCCGATGCACGCGCTGGCGCGGGTCCTCAACCCCAAGCTCATGGCGCTGGCGAGCGACATCAACCTCGACGCCACGCTGTTCGCCAGGATCAAAGCGGTCCACGACGCGCCCGGCCCGCTCGGCGGCGAGGAGCGCCGCCTCCTCGAGCAGACCTACCGGATGTTCCAGCGCAACGGCGCGCTCCTCGACGCCGCCGCCAAGGACGAGCTCAGGCGCATCGACGACGAGCTCTCGACCCTCGGCGCCCGCTTCGGCGAGAACCTCCTCAACGACACCAACGCCTACGAGCTGGTGCTGACCGAGGAGAGCGACCTCGACGGGCTGCCCGACGCGGCGCGCGAGGCCGCGCGCGCCACCGCCGCGGAGCGCGGCAAGTCGGGCACGTGGCTGATCACGCTCCACGAGCCGAGCTTCCTCGGTTTCATGCGCTACGCCACCAGCCGGGAGCTCCGCGAGCGGCTGTGGAAGGCGTATTTCTCGCGCGCGCTCCACGGCGAGCACTCGAACACCGACCTGGTGCGGCGCATCGCGTCGCTCCGGCTCTCTCGCGCGCGGCTGCTCGGCTACCGCTCGCACGCCCACTTCCAGCTCGAGGAGCGGATGGCCGAGACCCCCGAGAACGTCGAGCGCTTCCTGCGCACGTTGCTCGAGCGCTCCAAGCCGGCCGCGCTCGCGGAGATGAAGGAGCTCGGCGAGTTCGCGCGGGTGCGGGGTGGTCCCGCGGAGATCCTGCCGTGGGACTACGCGTACTGGGCGAACAAGCTCAAGGAGTCGCGCTTCGACCTCGAGTCCGAGGCGCTCAGGCCGTACTTCCCGCTCACCCAGGTGGTCGACGGCGCGTTCGAGCTGACGCGTCGGCTCTACGACCTCGAGTTCCGCGAGCGCCCCGAGCTACCCGTCTACGCGCCCGACGTGCGCGCGTTCGAGGTGCTGCGCGAAGGGCGCCACCTGGGGATCTTCTACACGGACTTCTTCCCGCGCGACACCAAGCGGGGCGGCGCGTGGTGCACGCGCTACCGCGGCCAGCGCCGCGACCGCGGCACCGACGTACGCCCGCACGTGAGCATCGTCTGCAACTTCACCAAGCCGGTGGGCGGCAAGCCGTCGTTGCTCACGTTCGAGGAGGTGAGGACGCTCTTCCACGAGCTCGGCCACGCGCTCCACGAGCTGCTCTCGCGGTGCACGTTCCGCAGCCTGGCGGGCACCAACGTCTACGGCGACTTCGTCGAGCTGCCGTCCCAGATCCTCGAGAACTGGGTCGTCGAGAAGGAAGCGCTCGCGCTCTTCGCCCGCCACTGGCAGACCGGCGAGGTCCTCTCGGACGAGATCGTCGACAAGCTGGTGGCGTCGAGCCGCTTCCACGCGGCGTACCAGATGGTGCGCCAGCTCCGCTTCGGCTTCCTCGACCTCGCCTGGTACGGGCCGGACCGGTGGGTCGACGCCAGCCCCGAGCAGGTCGACGTCGAGGTGCTCGAGAACGACGCGGTGCGCGAGACCGACCTCGTGCCCACCGTGCCCGGCACCAACATGTCGGTGCGCTTCGGCCACATCTTCGCGGGCGGCTACGCGGCGGGCTACTACGGCTACAAGTGGGCCGAGGTCCTCGACGCCGACGCCTTCGAGTACTTCAAGGAGCGCGGTATCTTCTCGCGCGAGGTCGCCGACAAGTTCCGCACCGAGATCCTCGAGCGCGGCGACACCGAAGCGCCCGCCGAGCTCTACCGCCGCTTCCGCGGCCGCGATCCCGACCCCGACGCCCTGCTGCGCCGCGCCGGTCTCATCTGAAACCCGCGGGGGTCCTTCCAGCACCCGATGCCGCCGGAGAGTCGCGCGCCGCGCGACCGGCGATCCGGATCGGCGTCGCACCGGGGATCCGCTCGGTCCCTGAACGCGCCCCCGAATCGATGTCGACGCCGCGGGCGAGCTAGCGCTCGCCCCTACCTGGGCCGCGTGGTCAGGACGACGCCGACCGAGGTCGGTGTAGGGGAGGGCGCGAGCCCTCCCGGTCCAGTCACCAGCCGCCGGCTCAGGGAGCCGCGGGGCGGCCGTGCACCATCACGCGCGGGCCCTCGGAGAAGT
>CAYMQR010000477.1:0-4391 GCA_964392195.1 uncultured bacterium
CGCATCTGCTCGACGCTTGGCGCCCTCGCTACGAAGTGTTCGTGAATAATGCGGGCTAGCGCGCATCCGTGCATCCGCGGGCCGCGCCCGCTGCGTCGCCCCGGGTCGGGAAAAATGCGGGTCGTGGACGCCGAAAAGTCGGCTAGGATAGGCGGCCCGACGCCACCTCGACCGGCGTGATCGAGCATGCCGCCCGCCACCTCGACTCCCGAAGGCGCAGAGCCCGCGCTGCTCGCGAGGTTGCGCGACGCGCTCACCGGGCCGCCGCTCGGCGCGCTCGACGCGACGTTCGCGGAGCGGTTTCCACTGGCGATCCTGGTGGCCGAGGACAACAAGCTCAACCTCAAGGTGGCGCAGGGGTTGCTCGCGCGGCTCGGGTACGCGAGCGATGCCGCGGCCAACGGCGTCGAGGCGATCCAGGCGACCGCCCGCAAGCGCTACGACGTGGTGCTGATGGACGTGCAGATGCCGGTGATGGACGGCCTCGCCGCCACCCGCCAGATCCGCGCGCGCTTCGGTGACGCAGCGCCGCGCGTGATCGCGATGACCGCCGCGGAGAGCGCGGACGAGCAGCGCGAGTGCGGCGCGGTCGGGATGCGCGGGCTGGTGGCGAAGCCGGTGCGGGTCGAGACGCTGGCTGCAGCGCTCGCCGGCGCGAAGCCACGTGCGGCCGCGGACGTCCTCGATCTCGCGGCGCTGGGTGCGCACCTGGACGACGCCGGCGAGGCGAGCACGCGCGCGGCGGTCGCCACCGTGCTCGGCCGGGCCGAGGCGGCCGTGGAGCGGATCCTGGGCACGTTCCAGGCCGGCAACGTGGCGGGCGCCGCGGCGGCGTGTGGCGACCTCGCCGCGAGCGCCGCGCGGATCGGCGCCACCGCGCTCGCGGCGAGCGCCGGCGCGCTCGCGAGCGTCGTCGCGGCGGGCGCGCCGGAGGCGGAGCGCGAGTCCGCCGCCCGGCGTCTCCGCGACGCGGCGCGAGCTGCGCAGGAGCTCGCCGCCTCCGTACTCGAGCCGTCCACGCTCCCCACCGCCGCCGTTTGACGGACAGGCTCCCGGCGATGGCCTTCGACGCGCGCGGCACCGCCGGCCCGTGGCGGAGGCTGGTCGACCGCCTCATCCCCGAGGAGGTGCGGGCGCGCGATCTCGATACCGCGTTCCGCGCGCGGCTGGTCGTGGCTTTCGCGCTTATCTCGTTCGGCGCGGCGCTCTTCTTCGGCTCGATCCACATCGCGCTCGAGGTGTGGCCGGTGGCGGCGGCGCTGCTCGCGACCGGGGTGCTGATGGCCGGCGTGCCGCTCTTGCTCCGCGCCACCCGCTCGGTGCCGTGGGCCGCGAACTACGGCCTGGCGCTCACGTATCTGATCCTGGTGTTCTGCTCGATGGTCTCGGGCGGCCTGGAGGCGCCGGCGCTGCAGTTCAACGCGGTGCTGGTGGTGGCCGCGCTGCTCCTCGGCGGCACGGGCTCGGCGGTCCTGTGGACGGTGATGAGCGCGCTCGAGGTGCTGGTGTTCTACCGGTTGAACGTGGCCGGCGTGGCGCTGCCGCGGCTCGTGCCGCCCAGCGACGTGCGGCTCCTGTGGCTGCCGTGCACGGTCGCGATCCAGGTGATGGCGTTCGCGATGGCGAGGCTCTACGAGTCCTTCAAGGACCTCATGCTCGAGGAGCTGAGCGAATCGAACCGGGCGCTCGAGCGCACCAACGCCGAGCTCGAGCACACCAACCAGGCGCTCGCCGTCGCTCGTGACCAGGCGGAGGCGGCGACCCGCGCCAAGGCCGAGTTCCTGGCCAACATGAGCCACGAGATCCGCACGCCGATGAACGCCGTGATCGGCATGACGAGCCTGCTCCTCGACAAGGGCCTGAGCGCGGAGCAGCGCGAATACGTCGAGACCGTGCGCGCGAGCGGCGAGCACCTCCTCACGCTCATCAACGACATCCTGGACTTCTCCAAGATCGAGGCCGGCAAGCTCGAGCTCGAGGAGCATCCGTTCAACGTCGAGCGCTGCGTCGAGGAGTGCCTCGACCTGGTGTCGGTCGAGGCGTCCAAGCGCAAGCTCGAGCTCGCCTGCTACGTGGACGCGAGCTGTCCGCCCGTGGTCGTCGGCGACGCCGGACGGGTCCGCCAGGTGCTGCTGAACCTGCTCTCCAATGCGGTCAAGTTCACCCACGAGGGAGAGGTGGTGGTGCGCGTCACCGGGCGCGCGCTGCGGGGGCGCGAGGCCGAGCTCGAGGTGCGGGTCTCGGACACCGGGATCGGCATCCCGCCCGAGCGGCTGCACCGGCTCTTCCAGCCGTTCTCGCAGGTCGACTCCTCGACCACCCGGCAGTACGGAGGCACGGGGCTCGGGCTCGTGGTCTCCAAGCGGCTGTGCGAGCTGATGGGCGGCACGATCGGCGTGGACAGCGCGACCGGCTCGGGCTCGACGTTCTGGTTCCGGATCCGGGTGCGCACCGGCGAGGCGACCGGCCGCACAGACTCCGTGCACATCCCGGCGACGCTCGCGGGGCGGCGGGTGCTGATCGTCGACGACAACGCCACCAACCGGCGAATCCTGCGCGACTACACGGCGCTGTGGCGGATGACTCCGCGCGACACCGCCGAGCCGCGCGAGGCGCTCGAGTGGCTCGACGGCGGCGTGGACTTCGACCTCGCGCTCCTCGACTTCCAGATGCCCCACATGGACGGCATCACGCTCGGCCAGGAGCTCAGGCGGCGCCGCGACCCGCGCGTCTTGCCGATGGTCCTGCTGACCTCGCTCGGCACCGGCGCCGGAGAGGCGCGCGCTCGCGGGGTTGCGTTCGAGGCCCACCTCGCCAAGCCGGTGAAGCCCTCGATGCTGCTGGACACGATCTCGGAGATCCTCACCGGATCGGCGGCCCGGAAGGTGCGCCGTGAGCCGACCGCGACGATCGTCGACACCGAGCTCGGCCGGCGCCACCCGCTGCGCGTCCTGGTCGCCGAGGACAACCGGGTGAACCAGAAGGTCGCGGTGAGCATGCTCGAGAAGCTCGGCTACACCGCGGACGTCGCTGGCGACGGGGTCGAGGCCGTGGAGGCCCTGACCCGCCTCGAGTACGACGTGGTGCTGATGGACGTGCAGATGCCGGAGATGGACGGGCTGGAGGCGACCCGCAGGATCGTGGAGCGCTTCACCCCCGCCGAGCGGCCCTACATCGTCGCCATGACCGCGAACGCGATGGCAGGCGACCGCGAGCGCTGCGTCCAGGCGGGGATGCACGACTACCTGGCCAAGCCGGTGCGCATCGACGAGCTGGCCGCGGCGCTGGGACGGTGCGTCGCGCGGCAGGCGGAGTCCGGTGGCGCGCCGGGCGCCGTCTCCGAGCCGGCGGCTCCTCCGACGCCGATCGCCGCGGCCCCATCGGCTGCCGGTGGGGAGGCGGCGGACGGGCTCGACGCGGCCGCGCTGGCGCGGCTGCGTGACGAGCTCGGCGACGAGCTGATGCGCTCGATCCTCGAGAGCTACGTAGAGGACACGCCGCCGCTCCTCGACGCCCTCCGCGCCGGCGTCGGCGCCGCCGACGCGGACGCGGTCCGGCGCGCCGCGCACGACGTGAAATCGACGAGCCGGACGGTCGGTGCGCTCGCCGCGGCGCTGCTCGCCGAGCGCATCGAGGCCGCGGCGCGCGGCGGCGAGGTGGCGGACGAGGCGGAGGTCGACCGCCTGGCGAACGCGGTGAGCCACGCGGTCGGCCTGGCGGGCCGCGCGCTCGCTTCCTAGCGAGCCTGCCCGCCGCGGGGTTGCGCGGCGATTGCGCCGGGTTCGCGACCACCCCTACAATCATCGGACGCGTGCGCGGCAGTTCCGCCGCGCTCGATACGCACAAGGGGAGGGAGTCGGGATGAGAACCAGGGGATGGGTTTCTGCGCTGACGCTGCTGGGGGTAGCGGCGGTCGGCACCGCGCAGGCCGGGGACTACGTGCCCGGTGAAGTGATCGTGAAGCTCAAGAAGGGCGCCTCTTCGGCGTCGCTCGCCGCGGTCCAGGCGCCTGGCACGGCGGCGCACTCGCTCGGCAAGTCGTCGCTGGTGAAGCTGCGCGCGGACGTCTCGGTGGACGCGGCGGTCGCATCGCTCGCGGCCAGCCCCGATGTCGAGTACGTCCAGCCGAACTGGATCCGGCACATCCTGGCCACGCCCAACGATCCGTCCTACGGCTCGCAGTGGGGCTGGGCGAAGATCAGCGCGCCGCAGGCGTGGGACGTGACGACCGGCTCCAGCGCGATCGCGGTGAACGTCACCGACACCGGCGCTGACCTCGATCACCCGGACCTCGCCGGCAACATCTGGACCAACGCTCTCGAGGCCTCGGGCACCGCGGGCGTGGACGACGACGGCAACGGCTACGTGGACGACGTCCACGGCTGGAACGC
>CAYMQR010000478.1:0-4385 GCA_964392195.1 uncultured bacterium
GCGTGGCCGCGGTGATCTCGCCGTGGTACTACCAGTTCTTCCTGGCGATGGGTCAGATCATCCCGGCGCTCGCCGCGGGCAACGCGGTCGTCCACAAGCCGTCCGAGCACTCGCCGCGGGTGGGGATCCTGATCGGCGAGCTGGTGCGCGCGGCGGGCGTGCCCGAGGGCGTGTTCCAGGTGGTGCTCGGCGACGGCAGCGCGGGCGCCGCGATCATCGACGCGCGCGTCGACGTGATCTCGTTCACCGGCGCGCCGCCGACCGGGCGGCGCGTGATGGAGGCGGCCGCCAAGCACCTGACCCCGGTGGTGCTCGAGCTCGGCGGCAAGGACGCAGCGATCGTGTGCGACGACGCCAACCTCGAGCGCGTCGCCAACGGCATCACGTGGGGCGCTTTCCTCAACGCCGGCCAGACCTGCATCGCGGTGAAGCGCGTGATCGCCGACCACAAGATCCACGATCGGCTGGTCACGATGCTCGCCGAGCGCGCGCGGGCGATCAGCCCGGCGAACGCCGAAGCGCAGATGGGCGCGCTCACGATGGAGAGCGAGATCGAGCGCATCGAGCGGCAGATCGCCGAGAGCACCAAGATGGGCGCGCGGGTGGTGACCGGCGGCAAGCGGCTCGAGCGCGCGGGGGTGTGGTTCGAGCCGACGATCCTCGCCGACTGCACGCCCGACATGCCCGCGGTGCGCGAGGAGACGTTCGGCCCGCTGCTCACGGTGCTGCGCTCGAAGAGCGACGAGCACGCGCTCGAGCTCGCCAACGACACCGAGTTCGGGCTCGCCGGCTCCGTGTGGACCCGCGACGGCGACCGCGCGATGCGGATCGTGCGGCGCTTCCGCACCGGCGGCGTGGCGGTGAACGACGCGCTGATCCAGGCGCTCAACGTGCGGCTGCCGTTCGGCGGGGTGGGGCTCTCCGGGATCGGGCGCGCGTTCGGCGAGAGCGGCTACACCCAGTACTGCAACGTCCAGGCGGTGATGGTGGCGAAGCTCACGCCCAAGCGCGAGCCGCTGTGGTTCCCGTACACCAAGTCGAGCGAGAAGCAGCTGCGCTTCCTGGTCGACCTGTTCCACGGCGCGAAGGGCGAGATCACCCGCCGCGTGTTTCGCTGAGGGTGCTGGAGGGGCACGCGCCGCGCGCCCGGATCCCTGTCCGACGCCGATGGAGGGTCGTCGCTTCGTCGACGACCCCAGGGTCGAGGGTTGGGGCGGCCCTTGACGCGGCCGCCCGCCTAGCCGATCGATCGCGTCGAGCCGTGCGGAGGGGCACGCGCCGCGTGCCCGCCGATACGCGTCGGGAGCCGCGCCAGGCGGGCGCGGGCTGCTGTACAGCCTCTACGTCAGTACTGGCAGACGAAGCACGGCGGGTTCTCGCACTGGTCGGCGCCGCCGACCACGCACTCGCCGACGCGCCCTGTCGGCGACTGGCACTTCTGCCGCTCGGCGGTGCACTTGAGCACGGGCTTGGGACCCCCGGAGCGCTTGGGGAGCACGCTCTGGCACTGCGAGGGAAGCTGGAACGCGAGCGGGACGAGCAGCCATGCGAGCTTCATTCGTGTCTCCGGACTCCGGGGAGGATGAAGCGACGGCGGGTCCGCTCGCCCGTGGGCCCCGGTACCTCGCCTCGGGCGCGCGGATCCTAGCAAGAACGGAACGCGCGCCGCATGTCCGGTGAGGCCGGACTCGGGGCTCAGGCTCGGCGGCGGCGCGGACGGCGGGGCGGATCGGAGGGCGGCGGGGTGGTCCGCGAGGTCCGCGTCCGCGCCGCAGCGCGCGAAGGTGCCTTTGCGGCGGGCTCAGCACTGACGGGCTTGGTCATGGCCAGGCTGGCGGAGCCGCGCGCGCTCGGCGAGCGGCTCGCCGCGCGTGCCGCCAGCCGCGCGAGCTCCCTCACCAGCCCGAGCGCGTTCGCCGCCGCCGCCCCCGCCGCCGTGTTGTCGAAGATCACCCAAGCGGGCGAGCCGGTGCGCGCGCTCGCCAGCCGCGTCGCGAGCCCGTGGAGGAACGGCTTCGGATAGGACGAGTGGTACATCTGCGGCGTGCCGTGGAGGCGGAAGTACGCGACCTCGTCGTGGCCGCCCGGCTCGCTGCCCGCGGCGGTGGGCGCGGGGTCGGCGGCGACGCGCGCGACGCGGTGCTCGACCAGCGCGCGCCCCGCGG
Organism: uncultured bacterium; assembly: GCA_964392195.1. Taxonomy (GTDB): domain Bacteria; phylum JADJOY01; class JADJOY01; order JADJOY01; family JADJOY01; genus JADJOY01. Next base: position 2,166 of record CAYMQR010000478.1, read on the forward strand.
TCCCCGCGAACCAGCTCGGGTGGCGCGGCTCGCACACCACCGCGCCCTCGTGGAGGGCGCGGAGCTGGTAGAAGAAGCGCCGCGCGAGGGTGTCGTCGTAGGCGAGGCTCGGCGGGAGCTGGATCAGTACCGGCCCGAGCTTGCGTCCCAGCTCGCGCACGCCCGCGAAGAACCGTTCGAGCGGCTCCTCGCACGCGACCAGCTTGCGGTGGTGGGTGATCTCGCCGGCGAGCTTGACCGAGAACCGGAAGTCCCTGGGCACGCTCTCCGACCAGCGCGCGAACGTGGCGGGCTCGTGGAAGCGGTAGAAGGTGGTGTTGATCTCGACCGAGGTGAGCGCGGTGGCGTAGCGCTCGAGCGCCGAGCCCTCGCCGCCGAAGCGGTGCTTGACGTGGCTGGGGATCGCCCAGCCCGCCACGCCGACGCGGATCTCGCGCGTCTTGCCGCGCTCCGCCACGTCAGCCGGCCTCGTCGTACGGCAGCACCCCGAACGGCACCTCGTGCGGCAGCACGCGTTCGGCGCGGTAGAAGCGGAAGCCCGTGAGGCGGAAGCCGCCGGTCACGCGCAGGTCCCACACCAGCTCGCCGCGCGCGGTGATCTCCATCAGCCGCGCGGTCTTGTACGGCAGGATGTTCGCGGTGCCGGAGGTGATCAGGATGTTGCCGTTGGGCTGGCGATCGGCGTCACCGACCACGCCGTCGAAGAACTCGGGCGTGTCGCGCCACTCGAAGGTGGGCGTCACCTCGCCGGTGCGCTCGTTCCACTCGAAGGCGGCGACGCGCGAGTGCTTGGGATCGCTGTCGGGGCGGTTGTCGAAGTAGAGGATCGACCCGTCCTTCTCGATCTCCGGCGCGTGCTGGTGATTCATGAGGCCGGCGCCGCCGAGCGCGTCCTTGCCGAAGGTCGCGCGGACCTCGCCGGACGGGTAGTCGATTGCGAGGATCTGGTCGAAGTTCCGCACCGAGTACCAGATCAGGCTGCGCTCGGCGTCCCACACCACCGCGTTGCCGTGGGTCCAGTCGAGGCCGATGAGGCTGAGCCCGGGCAGCAGGATGTCCTCGGGGTCGACGCGGCCGGTGTCGAGGTGGTCGAACGCGTTCCAGCTCCACACCACCTCGTTGGTGGCAGGATCGCAGAGCTCGATGCCATCGCCCTCGAAGGGCAGGATGCCGCCCACCGGCTGCACCAGGCTGGTGAGGTAGAGGTAATGGCCGGCGGGGCCGACGCCGAGCTCGTGGTGGAGGATCGCGCCCTCACGGCTGCGCCACACGATCTGGCCGTCCCAGGTGCTCTCGAAGCCGCCGCGGTCGCTGCCCTCGTCAGCGTCGTAGAGGTAGAGGATGTGGCCGTTCTCGAGCACGCGCACGTCGGTGAGGTAGCCGCGCGGTCGCTGCAGGTACCACGCGATCTCGCCGTACGAGTTGACCATCACCGCCGCCGCGATGCGGTCCTCGGGCTGCGGCGGCACCGGGTCCTGCAGGTTCATCATCGTGTAGCCGGGCTGGAGCTTGGCGCCGTCGCGGACCACGACCTCGAACTGCGGGTAGTCGTCGGGCACCACCACCACCGCGAAGCGCGAGTCGTGGTGCGCGTACGCCGCTCCGCCCGCGTCGAGCGCCTCGACGCGCGCGTACACGATCGCGCGGTCCGTGAGCACCGCGCCGCCGCGCGCCTCGGTGCCGTCGACGTCCTGGCTCTCGATCAGCGTCTTGCGTTGCGGGTCGGCGAACAGCGAGATCCGGTAGCGCGCGGCGCCGTCGAGCGGGTTCCAGCGGAACGTGGGCTGCGCGCGGTTCGCGTAGCCGTCGGGCGAGGGGGAGACGAGCGCCAGCGCGCCGGGCTCGCCGCCGCCCGAGCCACCGCTGCTTCCACAGCCGATCGGGATCGACGCGAGCGCGAGCGCGAGCACACCCAGCAACGCGGTACGGATCTTCGTCATGGGGTTCCGGTGCGGGGGGAGGGGATCGTCGCGGTGGCTCGGCGCGTGTGACGCGCGAAGACGTGAGTGTACCGCCGCTCGCACCGCGAACGCGAAGCGCCGCGGACCGGGACGGTGTGGAGGGTCGCGCGCCGCGCGACCGCCGATACGGGGCGCCGCCGACGCCGATCGCCGTACGAGCTCCGGGTGACGAGGAACGTCGGCGAAGGTGACGGATCGTGGACGGGCGGGCCAGCGAGCGAGCGGCGGTTCGCCCTCGCGGGAGGTGGAGCGGCCCGCA
>CAYMQR010000479.1:0-4385 GCA_964392195.1 uncultured bacterium
TCACGATGCTCGAGCCGACCGAGATCGTCGAGGTGAAGCAGGGGCCGTACGCGGGCGTCGAGGACAAGGAGCGCTTCGAGCCGCGATGACTCCACCGCCGCGCAAGATCCCGGTGTGCGTGCCGCTCCTCGACGGGCACGAGGAGCGCTACGTCGCGCAGGCGGTGCGCGACGGCTGGATCTCGTCGGTGGGGCCGGCGGTGTCGGCGTTCGAGAGGGGCTTCGCGGGCTGGTGCGGCGCGGCGCACGGGGTGGGCGCGTCGAGCGGCACGGCGGCGCTCCACCTGGCGCTCCGCGCCCTCGACGTCGGCCCCGGCGACGAGGTGGTGATCCCCGACTTCGCGATGGTGGCGGTGCTCTTCGCGGTGCTCTACTGCGGCGCGACGCCGGTCGCCGCGGACGTGGAGCCCGACACCGGCAACCTCGATCCGGCGCGGGTCGCCGAGCTGGTCGGCCCTCGAACCAAGGCGGTGATCGCTGTCCACACCTACGGACACCCGTGCGACGTCGACGCGCTGCGCGCCGCCGTGTCGGGCGCCGGCGCCACCGCCGCGATCGTCGAGGACGCGGCGGAGGCCCACGGCGCCGAGTGGCGCGGCCGCCGCGCCGGCTCGCTCGGCGACCTCGCGGCCTTCAGCTTCTACGCCAACAAGATCCTCACCACCGGCGAGGGTGGAATGGTGGTGACCTCGGACGAGCGCCTCGCCGAGCGCTGCCGCTACCTCCGCAACCTGTGCTTCCCGCTCGACGCGCCGCGCGACTACTTCCACGAGGAGATCGGCTTCAACTACCGCCTCACCAACGTGCAGGCGGCGCTCGGGCTGGCGCAGCTCGAACGCGCCGACGCGCTCGTCGAGCGGCGCCGCGCCACCGCGCGCCGCTACGCCGAGCGCCTCGCCGCCGTCCCCGGCATCCGCTTGCCGGTCGAGCGCGAGGGCGCGCGCAACGTCCACTGGATGTACGCGATCACCGTCGACCGCGAGCGCTTCGGGCGCAGCCGCGACGAGCTGGCGCGGGAGCTCGCCGTGCGCGGCGTCGAGACGCGGCCCTTCTTCCGGCCCATGCACGTCCAGCCGCCGTACGTCCGCGCCCGTCCCGACGAGCGCCGCGCCTTCCCGGTCTCCGACCGCCTCGCCGCCGAGGGGCTCTACCTGCCGTCGAGCCCGGCGCTCGGCGAGGACGACCTCGGCTACGTGTGCGACGCGATCGCGGCGGTGGCCCGCGGTGGCTGAGCGGCGCCGGCGCGGCGGTGCCGCGCGCCGGGAACCGTTCGGCGACAGGTACGCGGCGCTCTACGACGAGCTCTACTCCGACAAGGACTACGCGGCCGAGTGCCGCTACCTGGAGCGGCTCTTCGCGCGTTTCGCGCCCGGCACCGTGAGCACCGTGCTCTCGCTCGGCTGCGGCACCGGCGGGCACGACCTGCTGCTCGCGCGACGCGGCTTCCGCGTGACCGGCGTCGATCGCTCGGCCGGGATGCTGGCGGCGTACCGCGCCAAGGCGCGGACCACGGGGATCGAGCCCGACGTCCGGCGTGGCGACCTGCGCCGCGTGCGGCTCGGGCGGCGCTTCGACGCCGTGATCTCGATGTTCGCGGTGATCGGCTACCAGGTCGGCGACGCCGACCTGGCGGGCGCCTTCGCGACGGCGGCGGCGCACCTGCGCCGCAGCGGGATCTTCGTGTTCGACGTCTGGTACGGCCCGGCGATCCTCGCCGATCCGCCGCGCGAGCGCACCAAGACGCTGACCACCGCGAGTGGCGAGCGGGTCGTCCGCCACACCCGGTGCCGGCTCGACGAGCTGGCGCAGACCGTCGACGTGACGTTCGAGACCGAGCGGCTCGCCGGCAAGCGGCGGCTCGAGCGGGTGATCGAGACCCACCCGATGCGGTTCTTCTTCCCACGGGAGCTCGGCCTCGCGCTCGCGAGCGCGGGCCTGCGGCTCGACGCGATGATGCCCTTCGGGCGGGTGAAGGGGCGGGCGAGCGCCCGCGACTGGACGATCACGGCCGTAGCGACGCGATTTTGAGCGGAAATGGCCCTCTTTCAGGGGTTTCCTGGGATTGCTTGCAAGCGCTTTGTTTCCAAATTTCCTGGCACGAAGTGCTGTTTTCCACTGGCACTTTGTGTTTGAAATGGAAAGCGGCTAGCAACAGCCAGCCTGGCCCGCGGTGCGAGCCTGTCAGCGCGTCAGCTCGGCGGCGAAGGGCGGCAGCGCGAAGCAGGCGTCGTGGATCTCGGCGCTGTAGTAGCGCAGCTTCCAGTCGGCGGGCGGCGTGCGCAGCGCCTTGGGACGCGCGCCGGCGGCGCCGCCCTTGGTGCCGAGGGTGAAGCTCCACAGCCCGCTCGGGTAGACCGGCACCGCCGCCAGGTAGAGGTGGAGCGAGCGGTAGATCGGGCGGACCGTGGCGTGCAGGGCGCGGATGGTCTCGCCGTCGAAGAACGGCGTGTCGCTCTGGCACGCCATGATCCCGTCGGGCGTGAGCGCGCGGTGGATGTCGCGGTGGAAGTCGGCGCCGAAGAGCACCGCGCCGGGGCCGATCGGCTCGGTCGAGTCGACCAGCACCACGTCGTAGGGCTCCTTGGCGTCACGCACGAAGGCGGCGCCGTCCTCGGCGCGCAGGTGGACGCGCGGGTCGTCGAACGAGCACGCGGTCTCGGGCAGGTGGCGGCGCGACAGCTCGAAGACGTCCTCGTCGATGTCCACGAGGTCGACGTGCTCGACGGTCGGGTGCTTGATCGCCTCGCGCGCCGTGCCGCCGTCGCCGCCGCCGATGATGAGCACGCGCCTGGGCGCGGGGTGGGCGAAGAGCGCCACGTGCGCGAGCATCTCGTGGTAGACGAACTCGTCACGCGTGGTGAGCATCACCATGCCGTCGAGGACGAAGAGCCGCTCGCCGTCCTCGGTCTCGAGGATGTCGATCTGCTGGTAGCGGCTCTTCTTGGACTCGAGCACGCGGCGCACCCGGAAGGTGAGCCCGCGGTGCGACGACGGATGGGCCTCGGTGAACCACAGCTCCATGGCGGAACCTCCAGGGACGCCCGCCGCGCACCGCCGCACGGGGCGGCGCGGTGCGAGACGTGACGTCGGACCCGGCTGGGTGAGGACCCGCGGTGGCGTGGCCGGGCCGCGCCACCGCCGGCGCGGCGATCAGGAGTGGAGGACGATCGGCAGCGCGGTCTTGCCGTAGCTCGACGGCGTGGGATCGTCGCCGAGCTGACCGCGGAACAGCTCGTTGGTCTCGATGTCGGCGGCCCCGAGCTCACGCTGCAGGAACTCGTGGGCCTTCCACGGGTCGACGGTGTCGCCGCAGGTGTAGATGTCCACCGAGGCGTAGCCGTGTTCCGGCCAGGTGTGGATCGCGAGATGGCTCTCGGAGATCACCACCACGCCGCTCACGCCGTAGGGGTTGAACTGGTGGAAGCAGGTCTGGACGATGGTCGCGCCCGAAACCCGCGCAGCCTCCTCCATGAGGGCCTGAATCCGGGAAACTTCCTCCAGCGTCGCGCGATCGCAGCCGCTGTACTCCACCAAGAGATGGCGCCCAAGCGCTTTCAAGGTCCATCCTCCCAATGGTGTTCGGTCACAACGCCGGAGCCCCACTGCCCCGGATCCTGGTCACCTTCCACCGAATGCTCGTCCGATCCCTCACAGTCGCGGCGGTGACGCGATCCACAGGATCTGCGCCGCGTGGGTTCCTTCGTTGCGAAGCTCGTGGTGGCGGTTGGCGCGGTAGTAGAAGCACTCGCCGGGCTTCAGGACCCAGCTCTTCTTGCTCACCTTGAGGCGCACCGTTCCGCTCAGCACGTAACCCAGCTCTTCTCCCTCGTGCGGTCGCTCGCAGCCGAAGGTCTCGCCCGGCGCCAGGTGGACCACCGTCGGGTCCATCGTCCGGTTGGTGCCGCCCGGCACCAGGACCTCGAGGCTTCGGACCCCGCCCCACTCCATCGAGCGGCGGTCCTGCCTGCGAAAGACGACCGGTTTCTCCTCTTCCTCGGCGAAGAACTCGGCGAGGCTGGTGTCGAGCGCCGCGAGGATCAGCGTCAGGTTCTCGAGCGAGATCGTGGTGAGGTCGCGCTCCACCTGGGAGATGAACCCCTTCGTGAGGTCCGACCGCGCCGCGAGCTCTTCCAGCGTCAACTGACTCGATAACCGAAGGGCCTTGATCCTCTCGCCGATCGCGTGCGCCACGCCCTGCCCTCAGCCTGCCCTCGCCCAGCTTGCGCTGCCCTCGAGTTCAATTAATCAAACTCTTCGTTCGATTAACTAAACCCGCCGGCGAACCCCAAGGGTGGCCGAGCGGTACCCGCATGTCAAGGAGTAGGCGAGGTCGTGTAAGGAGCAAATGATCTGTCCGCTCCGAAGAGCAAGTGAAGTGTCCGCTTT
>CAYMQR010000480.1:0-4376 GCA_964392195.1 uncultured bacterium
CGATGCGCGTCACCGCTTGCTGGCCGAGGGTCGAGACCAGCACGTGCTCGATGTGGGTCATCGGGAAGCCGGCCTCGGCCAGGTGGTGGCGCAGGCGCGGCAGGTCGAAGAGCTCCGGCTCGCAGAACTTCACGCCGTAGACGAGCATCCCGCGCGCTCCGGTCGAGGTCATGCGCACGATCAGCTCCTCGGCACGCTCCGCGAGCGGCGTGCCGCGGGTGGGATCGGCGGGGGCGTCGAGGATCGACGCCGCGAGGCGCTCGAGGGCGCTGCCGCGCTCGGGGATCTCGTAGACGCGGCGGAAGCCGCACGCGAGGTCGTCGGCGACCACGGTGGCGCCTGCGGCGTGGATCGCGTCGAACAGCGACATCGGCTCGGGGACGATCCCGGAGAGGAGGATCGGCACTCCGTCAGCGGCGCGCGACTCGCCGCGCGGCACCGCGCGCGCGATGCGGATGAAGTCCTCGGACGGCAGGTACTCGCGCGAGCGCACCAGCGTGTAGAACTCGCGGTCGCCGAGGGCGAGCCGCGGCCGGTCGCTGTAGAGCCCGGCGAGCGCCGCGTTGGCGGCGCTCTCGGTGGCGAGCGCCTCGGCCCACTCGCTCTCGCTCGGCCGCTTGCCCGCCATGTCCTCGAGATCGCGACCCAGCCGGGCGAGCTCGTCGACGTAGTAGAGGCGATCGGCCTCGCGCCGCTCGCGAGGGTGGTAGAGCGTGAGCACGCGCTGCCGGGGGTGCACGAAGTCGTGGAGCACCGCGGCCATACCCTGGAGCGCGTCGCAGGTATGCGGCACCAGGATCCCCTCGGCGACGTCCGCGCCGCCCGAGAGCAGGAACGAGGTGGCCTTGACGACGATGTCGCAGGTGTAGGCCTGGAAGTGCCGGGCCCCCTGCGCCACCGGAGCGTCGGGTGGCCCCCACAGCTCGATGGGGTGGAAGCCGTACGCCCGGAGCAGCGCCCGCGGGTAGTGGATCGGCATCACCGCGAGGACGCGCTTGCCCTGCTCCTTGACCCGCGCGACCACCTCGGCACGGCTCGGCAACACCTCCGGCAAGGACATGGAGAGCCCCCCTCGTCGTGGAGACGACGTTCACCAATCAAGTGGCGTGCCCGCCTCCGGCCGATTCCCGTGGGTCCGGTGCGCGCGCCCCCGGGACGCTCGAAATGAGCCGTTCACCGCTCGTCTTGGCACCTCCGTCGCCGGCGCCCGGACACCGGCCGGTGACGCCCCGCCTCTCCAGACCCGGTGCGCGCTACCTGCCCGTGACGAAGCGCGCCCGGCGCGGTAGCGACGTACGGCCGCGGCACGAGCGGTGCTAGAGGATCCCGCGACGGACGAAAGGTGGACGATGGCGGGTGGCTGTGGGAGATCGAGCCCGGTGACCGCGAGCGGATGTGCCGCTCCGCCTCGCTGGTCCTCACCAGCGCCGCCGGCATCGAGCTCCAACCCCGCTGCCCGGTGTGCGCGCGGCCTCCCGGCGTCATCTTCGAGGTGGCCCTCGAGGCGAGCTTCCGCGGCAACGTGCGCCGCCTCGCGGTGCCGTTCTGCGCGCCGTGCGCCGAGGGCGTGCTGCGGCGCTTCCACCTCGTCGCCCGCGGCGTGCTCGCGAACCAGGTGGTCCTGTTCGCCGCCATGGCGCCGAGCAGCGCGGCGGTGCGCCCGTTGGCAGGCGGCTCGAGCCCCGACCCGCTGGCCCTGCAGGCGGCGCGGCTCGCGCCGCTGCCGTTCGTGCCGCTCGCGCTGTGCTGGATCCGGCTCGCGTTCCGCGAGCGCTGGTTCGTGGGCGTGCGGATCACCGGCGCCGACCCGGGCGGGACGCGCGTGGACCTGGCGATCGACGATCCCGCGTACGCCGCGGTGCTGGCACGGCTCGACCCGGAGCCGGTGAGCGAAGCCCGCTGAAGCGGCCCACGCGCGGGCGCGCCGACCTTGTGCCGGGATTTCGAATCCCGCTACGGTGGACGGATGGCGGCCACCCCACGAGGCGGAGCTGTCGAGCCGATGCCGGGTGCCTCGCGACGCCCGGCCACACGCTCGTCCGCTTCGGCCCCTTCGATCCCGCGCTGGCGCTCGCTCCTCTACCAGAAGATCCCCGCGGTCGACTCGCTGCGCAGCTACGGCGTCGGCCACGCCCGTGCCGACCTGGTCGCCGGGCTCACCGTCGCCACCGTGGCGGTCCCGCAGGCGATGGCCTATGCGCTGATCGCTGGCATCCCGCCGGAGTACGGACTCTACACGGCGATCGTGATGACCGCCGTCGGCGCGCTCTTCGACTCCTCGCGCCAGCTCATCAACGGCCCCACCAACGCGATCTCGATCGCGCTGCTGAGCGCGATCGGCGTGGTGCCGCCCGAGCAGCGCCTGCAGGCAGCGATCCTGATGGCCTTCCTGGTCGGTGCCCTGCAGGTCGGCATCACGCTGTTTCGCCTCGGCGACCTGACCCGCTACATCTCGCACTCGGTCATCCTCGGCTTCACGCTCGGCGCGAGCGTGCTGCTGGTCCTCGACCAGCTCAAGAACCTCCTCGGCCTCAAGGCGATGGGAGGCGTCCACGATCTCTTCCTGATGCGCTTCTGGCTGACCCTCACCCAGGGCGGCTCCGTGCACGCGCTCACCCTCGCCGTGGGGCTCGGCTCGATCGCGCTGGTGGTCGCGCTGCGCGCGTTCAAGAACTGGGTCCGCATGCCGCTCTTGCCGGACCTGCTGCTCACGGTGGCCGCCGCCGCCGCGGCGAGCGCCTACTTCGGCTTCGAGGGGCTCGGGGTGAAGGTGGTGGGCGAGATCCCGCGCAAGCTGCCGTCGTTCGCGCTGCCACCCTTCGACGCGCCGCTGGTGCGCACCCTCTCCACCAGCGCGCTCGCGATCGCCACCCTCGGCCTCCTCGAGGCGATCTCCATGGCCAAGGCGATCGCCGCCCAGACCCGCCAGAAGCTCGACATCAACCAGCAGTGCCTGAGCGAGGGCCTCGCCAACCTCTCGGGCTCGTTCTTCCACTGCTTCCCCGGCTCGGGCTCGCTGACGCGCTCGGCGATCAACCAGCAGGCGGGGGGCAAGACCCAGTGGTCGGGGGTGATCTCGGCGGCCGCCGTCGCGTGCATCGTGCTCGCGTTCGCCCCCTTCGCGCGCTTCATCCCGCGCACCACCATGGCCGCGCTCCTCACCGTGGCGTCGTGGCGGATGGTCGACTGGCGGGTGCTGCGCTACCACCTCCGGGTGTCGCGCTTCGACGCGGCGATCATCGCGGTGACCGCGTTCGCCGCGGTCGGCATCAGTGTCGAGTTCTGCGTGTTGATCGGCGTCTTCATGTCGTTCCTGCTCGCGGTGCCGCGCGCCGGGCGGATGCTACTGACCGAGTTCGTGGTGACGCCCGAGGGCGTGATCCACGAGCGCCTCGAGGGCGAGACGGTGTGCGGGCGCATCCTGATCTTCGGGCTCGAAGGCGAGATGTTCTTCGGCTCCTCCGCCGACCTCGAGCACCACCTCGACTCGATCGAGGAGCGGATCGGCCCCGAGACCAAGGTGGTGGTGCTCCGGGTCAAGCGGGTGCGCAGCCCGGACGCCGTGGGCATGCACCTCCTCGACGAGCACCTGAGGCGCATCGAGCACATGGGCGTCCACGTGGTGCTGGTGGGCGTGCGCAAGGACCTCGAGGAGGCGCTCGACAAGAGCGGCGTCACCGCGCGCCTCAACCCGAGCCACATCTTCCGCGAGCAGCCGATCCGCCACACCAGCACGCAGAAGGGCGTCCAGTTCGCGTACGAGCTGATCGACGAGCCGTGCGAGGACTGCCCACGGCGCGATCCCGAAATCCGCTCGAAGCAGTTCCGCTACAGCGTGTGAGCCCGTGGAGCCGCCGCTGACCGCCCGCCGCCGCGTGCTGATCGCGGGCGCCGCCGGACGCGACTTCCACGACTTCAACGTGGTGTTCCGCGCCGATCCGGCGGTCGAGGTCGTGAGCTTCACCGCGGCGCAGATCCCCGGCATCGCCGGGCGCCGCTACCCACCGAGCCTCGCCGGCCCGCTCTACCCGGACGGCATCCCGATCGCCGACGAGGGCGAGCTCGAGAGCCTGTGCCGGCGCCTCGCCGTCGACGAGGTGGTGTTCGCCTACAGCGACGTGAGCCACGCCCACGTCATGCACCTGGCGTCGCGGGCGCTCGCGGCGGGCGCGGACTTCACGCTGCTGGGCCCGCGCCGCACCCAGCTCCGCTCGCGGCTGACCGTGATCGCGGTGAGCGCGGTGCGCACCGGCTGCGGCAAGTCGCAGACCGCGCGCTGGGTCGCGCGGCGGCTCCGCGGGCGTGGGCTGGCGGTGGCGGTGCTGCGCCACCCGATGCCGTACGGCGAGCTCGCCAGCGAGCGTGTGCAGCGCTTC
>CAYMQR010000481.1:0-4367 GCA_964392195.1 uncultured bacterium
GCCCGCGAGCAGCAGCAGCCCGCCGAGGTCGCGCGGCACGATCGCGTGGTCGATCGCGGCCCGCACCAGCAGCGGCTGCGCCAGCTCGAACACCGTGACCAGCGGCAGGAGCGCCGTGGTCACGATCAGCGTGCGCCGGTGCGGGTGGACGAAGGCCCACAGCCGCCGCACCAGGCGCCCGTCGTAGGCCGACACCACCCGGTCGTCGGGCTCGTCGTCGGCGCCGCCGCCGCCGTGCCCGCCGCGGTGGCCGGGACCGCTCACGAGAGCGCCTCCAGCTCGCGCTCGAGGCGCCCGCGCCGGAGCAGCTCGGCGAACAGGCCATCGCGCGCGACCAGCTCGGCGTAGCTGCCCTGCTCCACCAGCCGGCCGCGGTCGAGCACCACGATCCGGTCGACGTCTCGGATCGCCTCGAGGCGGTGGGTCACGAGCACCACGGTCTTGCCGGCGAGCTCGCGCTCGAGGCCGGCGAGGATCTCGTCCTCGGTCCCCGCGTCGACCGCCGAGAACGGATCGTCGAGGAGCAGCGCCTGCGGCGAGGTGGCGAGGGCCCGCGCGATCGCGAGCCGCTGGCGCTGGCCCACCGAGAGCTGGACGCCGCGCTCGCCCACCGTGGTGGCGAAGCCGTCCGGCATGCGCGCCAGGTCGCCGGCGAAGCCGACGGTGCGGATCAGGCTCTCGAGCCGGTCCGCGCCGGCGGCGGCGCCGGCACCGAGCTCGACGTTGTCGCGGATCGTCGCGCTGAAGAGGAACGGCTCCTGCGGCGAGAAGCCGAAGCGGCCGCGCACCGCGGCGGGGTCGGCGCGCGTCACGTCGACGCCGTCCACGAACACCGTGCCGGCGGGCACCTCCCACAGCCGCACCAGCAGCCTGAGCAGCGTGGTCTTGCCAGCGCCGGTCGGCCCCACCACCGCGACCCGCTCGCCGCGGCGGATCGAGAGCGAGAGCCCCTCGAGCGCCGGCTCGGCCGCGCCCGGGTAGCGGAACGTGAGGTCGCGCAGCTCGATCGCGCCGCCCACCACCGGGAGCGGCTCCGGCGAAGGAGGCGCCTCGATCTCGGGGCGCGCGGTGAGGATCTCCTGGATCCGCGCCATCGCGCTGCGGCCGCGCTGGAAGATGCTGAGCATCCAGCCGAGCGCGAAGGTCGGCCAGATCAGCATCCCCACGTAGCCCGCGAACGCCACCAGGGCGCCCAGGCTCAGGTGGGCGTGGATCACCATCCACCCGCCGCCCACCAGCACCAGCAACGTGCCCAGGCCTCCGACCGTGGCCATGAGCGGGAACAGCACGCCCTGCGCGCGGATGTAGCCGACGCTCGCGGCGAAGTGCGCCTGGTTGGCGGCCTCGAAGCGGCGTATCTCGGTGTCCTCGAGGCTGAACGCGCGCACCACGTCGCGCCCCGCGAGGTTCTCCTGGATGGTCTCGGTGAGCGCGCCGAGGCGCTCCTGCGACTCGCGGCTCTTGTCGTAGAGGCGCCCCACGAAGCGCTTGGCGGCGAGGCCGAGGAGCGGGAACGGCAGCAGCGTCAGCAGCGTGAGGCGCGGCGACAGCGTGAGCATCGCGCCCAGCGTGGCCAGGTACACGACCACCGAGTTGAGGGCGTTGAGCAGCCCGGGGCCGAGCACCATGCGCACGCTCGAGAGGTCGTTCACCACCCGCGACATGACGTCGCCGGTGGTGACGCGGTCGAAGAAGCTCGGCGTGAGACGCTCGAGGTGGCGGAACACGTCGTTGCGGAGCCGGTACTCCACGTTGCGGCCCGCGCCGAAGATCGCGAGCCGTGAGCCGATGCGGAGCAACCCGGCGAGCGCCGCGAGGCCCGCTATCCAGCCCACCAGCATCGGCAGCCGCGCCGTGCCGCGCGCTCCGCCGAGGTCGTCGATCGCCGCCTTGAGGAGCAGCGGGGTCGCGAGCGTCGAGAGATTGGTGACCGCGAGCAGCGCACCGCCGATCCCGAACAGCCAGCGCTCGCGCGCGAAGTACGGCCCGAGCGCCGCGTAGAGCTCTCTCATCTCGCTGTGCTTTCACGGGGTCTTTCCAAGACCCCGCCCCGTCCGGAGTGAATCCGGCCGGGGCCCCACCCCAAATCCGGCGCGACGACGCGCCGCGCGCCTCTGGCGCGGGCCGATCGGCGAGCTCCTTCGTGGCTCGGTCCGGAATCCTGCCCCGGTCGGAGGGCCGCGCGCCGCGCGGCCGGCGACACGCGGCGACGTCACACCAGCGGCTTCGTCCGATCCCTGTTCGGCTCAGCGGCGCGGCGGCACAGGGGACTCGATCCCGAGCGCCTCGCGGTAGTAGCGATCGAGCTCGTCGAGCGAGGCGAGGTCGCCCTTCGCCTGGTAGGCAAGCACGCGCCGCGCTTCCTCGAGGATGTGGTGCGCCCGCGGCAGCGCCAGCGCGCCCTGGGAGCCGTACACCACTCGGTTCCAGTCGGTGGCGGCGGGAGTCACCGGGGTCGCGCGCATCTCGTGCCCGAGGAGCCGGAACGACACCAGCAGCCCCAACATCACCCGCAGCGTCTCGTGCGGGTTCATGAGGATCAGCGCCTCGGACCAGCCGCGTTCGCGCGCCAGCCGGACGAAGTCGTCCCCCTCGGTCCGGGTGTGCGCGCCTTCGCCCGGGACCAGCACGATCGCCTCGTCCGGAACGCCGAGCGCCGAGAGCGCCCGGCGCCACACCGCGCACCCCTGGTAGGTGGTGGTCTCGGGGCCGCGCTCGGCGCCGGTGCCGGGGATCGCCACGAGCGGCGCGAGGCCCGCGTGGAACAACTCGGCCGCCAGCTGGAGCAGCCCCTCGTTGCCGGGCGGCTCGTGCTCCCAGTTGCCCGGGCAGCGGCTGAACACGAACGCGACCGACCGCGGGCGCGTCGGGCGAGGCCACGGCCGAAGGTGCCAGGGCGCGAGGATGCGGTCGAGATCGGTCACGGCGGGGCCTCCGGGGCGCGCAACATAGGGATCGAGCAAAGCGGAGGGCAACCGCACACTCCGAGGTCGGAGGGCCCGCGACAGCCCCGCGCCTCGCGCGTAGCGTTGCTTGCCACCCGAAACGCGCGCGAGCACGATGAAGGCGGGGCACCGCCTCGCGGTGAGCCGCCACCCACCCTCCGCGCCGATGGATCCGGTTCCTCAGCCGCCGCGCGGTTCCGCGCGTCCTCCTGGGACGAGCCGCACCCGCGCCGAGCGCATCCAGCTACGGTTCCTGTTCCTGATCGCCACGGCGGTCGTCACGGGGTTGATCGGCTTCGGAGCGCTCGAGGGCGCTTTGCGTCTGATCGCGGTGCTGCGGCCACCCGAGAACCAGATCGCCATCCCCGCGGAGTGGGACCACCGGCCGGTATCCGTGCCGGGAGCGGTTCGGGCGGAGTACTGGCACGGGCACCTCCACGTGAAGAACGCGGACGGGATGCGGATCGCGGGCCGCTACGGAACAAAGCCCCCGGGTGTGTTCCGGATCCTCGCGGTGGGGGACTCGCTGACCTACGGCGAAGGCGTGGCCGCCGACGAAGCGTGGCCCGCCGTGCTGGCGCGTGAGCTCGGGGCGGGTGTCGAGGTGCTGAACCTCGGCGTGTGCGGCGCAGGGAGCGAGTCGATCGCCGAGCTGGTGCGGCAGCAGTTCGAGCCGGCCGACTGCGTCTACAGCACGTTGCCGAGGCTGCTGAGGATCCGCACCGGTGCGCCGGTGGGACCCGGGCGCCAGTGTCAGCGGTTCGACCTCTCGCCCGACCTCATCGTGTACGGCATGTGCCTGAATGACTTCGTGCCCTCCGAAGACGTGCCCGTGGTCCCCCCCCGTACACGATCTACTTCCCGGGCAAGGACTGGCTCATCGCGCACACCCTCGCCGGTCCGGTGATCGCCCAGCGCTTCGACCGGGCGCTCGTGGCGCTGGGCCTCCGGCAGGGGTTCCTGGAGCAGATCGAGGCGGGCGGAAACGCCTACCGCGACCACTTCGGGGTGGACATGCGCGCGATGAGCCGCACCGTGGCGAAGCACCACTTGCCGCCGATCGTCAGCATGGTGCTCACGCAGACGCCTGGCCCGTCGAAGCTCGTCGAGGCCGCCGAGCACGAGATGCGAGCCGCGCGGATGGACCTGATCCCTTGCGGTTACTGCGTCACCGACGCCGGCCAGCACTGGGCGGTGAGCCGCTGGGAGGGCCACCCCAACGCTCACGCGCACCGGGTGTTCGCGGCGGCGTTCGCGGAAGCGATCCGCGCGCGCCTGCCCGGGTCGCGGGTGCCCGCGGCTGACAGCGTCCCGCAGTCGCCTCACGGCTGACCGGAGGCGCGGCCGCGCCTGGTGCGACTCCTCGGCGACCTCGCCTACTCCTGTTGTTAGCAAGTGAAAGTGTCCGGTGGTTTTGACAAG
>CAYMQR010000482.1:0-4362 GCA_964392195.1 uncultured bacterium
GTCGAGCACCAGCAGCCTGTGGCGGCGCCACGGGGTGGTGTCGGGCGCGGCGAGCTCGTCCGCGGCGCGGGCCACGGGCCCCGGGATCGTCTCCGATGGGGCGGGAGGTGGGGCTGCCGCGGCGGCGGGCGGCTCGGGACGCGGTAGCAGCGCGCCGCAGTAGAGGCACGCCTCGAGGCGCTCGTTGTTCGCGCGCCCGCAGTCGGGACAGTGGAGCGCCATGGCGGCGATGGGCCGGCGTCAGGCGCCCGGACGCCCGCCGCTCTCGGCGGCGAGCAGCGCCTCGTCGAGCTGCCGCAGTCCCTCGAGGATGAGCGCGTCGTTGCTGGCGTGGATGGTGCGCGTCACCACCTCGATCACCGGGTCGATGCGGAAGTCGCCGTCCGACCACGCGACGATCTTGTAGAACGCGTTCTCGCCCGTCTCGGCGCCCAGCTCCGCGTGCACGATGTGGCCCTGCTCGAGCTCGACGATGCCGGCGCTGTTGCCGCGCTTGAGGGTGACGCGCACGGTCTTCTGCCCGGCGCCCAGGACCTGCAGCAGATCGGGGAGGCCGAGCTCGGAGAGCGATCCGCTCACCGCGGCGGCGCGCCCGCTGCGGGCGGACGCGAGCGCGGCCGAGGTGCCGAGCCCGAGCTCGGTGCCCTCGCCCACCGAAGGCAGCACCAGCGTGTACAGGCCCTTCGCCTGGTAGCTCACGACGAGGTTCTGGATCTCGCGGTTGGAGGCCTCGATCGCGCGGCGCGCCACCTCCACCGACTCCTCGACGCGGTTGAGCCGGTTGAGGAGGTCGGCCTTGGCGAGCAGCGCGGCGGCGGCGTTGCCCTCCTGCTCGAGCGCCAGGTCGATCATCCGCAGCGCGCCCTCGAGGTCGCCCGCGCCGGTGCGGCGAGCGACCTCGGTCATGAGCTGCTCCATGCGCTCGCGGGCAGTGTCGAGGTCGGTGCGCTCGAGGTCGCGCGTGACGCGCTCGAGCGCCTCGGCGAACTGGGCGTTGGTGGGATCGAGGGCGAGCGCCTGCTCGAAGCACTCCCGGGCGCGCGGCAGCTCCTCCGCGAACTCCTCCGCCTGGCCGAGCAGGTACTGGAAGTTGGCGTGCTTGGGGTTGAGGCGGATGGCTTCCTGGAAATCGGCGCGGGCGCGCTCGACGTCCCTGAGCAGCGCCTCGTCGCGGATGTCGCCGCCGATCGAGTAGCGGCGCTGCGCGTTCTTGAGGTGCGCGATGCCGCGGTTGGAGTAGTACTTCGGGTTCTTGGGGGCGCGGTTGATCGCCTGCGTGAACTTCTTGACCGCGTCGTCGACGCGGAACACCGAGCGCATCTTCTGCAGCAGCTCGATCCCCTCGTCGTTGAGGCGCTCGGCGTCCTGGAAGCGCGTCGCGGCGATCTCGCCGACGTCGCGGCGGATCTCGGTGGCGGGCTTCGCCGCCGCCGGCGGCGCCGGCGCGTCGGCCGCGGCGCCGGGACGCTCGGCGCCGCAGTGCGGGCAACGCGCCTCCTTCTCGGCGTGGTACTTGCCGTAGCACTTCGGGCAGCGCACCACCGCCGCCTCGTCGGGCCGGACGGCCGGACGGACCTGGCCGGGATCGAGGACCGCGTCGCGGCTCTTGAACGAGCGCGTCGGAGCGGCGGGCTCGGCGCGTGGCGGACGCGGCGCGTTCGCGGCGGCGTGGGCGGCGAGCGCGGCGCGAGCGCGGCGCCGGAAGTAGGCCTGCAGCGACGTGAGCAGCAAGATGGCGAGCGCGAGCAGCAGCAGCCCCGCGCGCCCCTCGTCGAAGGAGAAGCCGCGCCCCTCGATCTCGCGCGCGACCGCCAGCCGGCTGCGCGCGCCGAGCTCGAGCACGCGAGAAGCCGCGAATCCGAAGAGCCCCGCACCGGACATGGAATCAGCGAGATGGCACGAACGGCGCCCGTTGGCGATCCGCCGGTGCGTGCGCGCGCATTCTAGCCCGCCCTCGCGACCGGCGTGGCGAGTCGAGCTCGTGGGGGTGCGGCCCGCAGGTCGGTGCCTCGATCATCCGCACCGGGCGAACCCGAGCGACGGCGCCGCGAACGCGCAGTGCCGCTTCCACGGGCCGAGGCGGACCCACACGCGGTTGCGTAGACGGCGGATCTCCACGGGGCCGAACACGGTCGAGTCCTCGCTGCGCCCGCGGTTGTCGCCGAGCACGAACACCGACTCGGGCGGGACCTGGACGGGCGCCATCCAGTACGGGATGGGCTCGCCATGCAGGTAGGGCTCGGCGAACGGCTCGCCGTCGATCTCGAGCACGCCGCGCCGCACCGCGAGCGTCTCGCCAGGCAGCCCGACCACCCGCTTCACCAGCGGGATCGGGCTCGGGCGGCCGCGGGGCGCGTGGAACGTGACGAGGTCGCCGCGGCGGACCGGATCGCGGGCGAACGTGAGCGAGTAGCCGAGCAGCCAGTCGCCGACCTGGAGCGTGGGCTCCATGGAGCCCGAGATCACGCGGAACCCCTCGACGACGTGCTGCTCGGCGGCGACCGCGAGCGTGGCGACGAGCGCCGTCGACAAGAACAGCCGGAAGGCGTGGTGCTGGCGGGAACGCGCCGCGCCCCGCGCGGGATCCGGCGCAGGGCGGATCAGGGCTCGACCACCACCGAGCGGCGCGGCGCCTCGAGTCGCGACGCGGTCGCGGTGGTGGTTCGCGGCGGCCAGGTGCTCGACATCTCGCCGTCGGCGAGGTCGTGCTCCTCGACGACGTCGCCGCGGAACCGGCCCGAGTCGTAGCTGTACGCCCCCTCGAAGCGGTGCAGCCGGTGAGGCCACTCGTCGCCGACCCACAGGAACACGGCGGTATCGATGCCGATCGCATCGACCATCGACGACAGCGGCCACGGCATGACCGGCCGCAGCGTCACCTTGCGCAGGGACCGCGATCCCATCGCCACGTCGAGCTGCCGCGGGGATGGCTCGGCGGTCACCTCCATCGGCGCCGCGCCGAGCCCCCACGGGTAGTCCGCGAGGGTCGTGAAGCTCAGGTTCTTCACGTCGGCTCCGAAGAGGGCGTGGTACAGGGTGCCCGTCATGACGGGCGGATAGAGCGGTGGGTCGTCGACCTCCAGCTCGTCCTCGTCGGGCGTGCCGCCGTTTCGCGCCACGCGCAGCTTCACCACGGCCTTGTCGAGGTCGGCGGCGTGCATCTCGAGGGTGGCGGTGCCGTGGGCGTCGCGCTCGCTGCGCGTCACGGTGAGCGGGATCATGTGGCCGGCCCGGACCTCGCCGGTCGCGACCTCGCTCCAGGTCGTCCCGTCCGGGAAGACCAGCGCCCACTCGAACGTGTAGCGCTCGCCGGCGCAGGCGATCTCGAGGTGCTCCGTGGCGTGGCGGGTCGGCTCGCCAACGTCCGCCATCTCGCTGCGGACACGGAACGTCGGGAGCCCACTCGAGCCCATCGGGATCGGCTTCGCCTGACCGGTCGTGGCGGTGCCGCCGGCCACGAGCGCGACCAGCAGGGCCACGCAGCTCGCCGTGCGGCGGCGCGGTCGTCGAGCAACGGGTGAACCAAGCGAGGCGCGCGTGCCCATGGCGACATCATACGCGCGCCGCCCCCCCTACGCTTGGCGCGCTGCGTCGTGAACGTGGTTACGAAGATCGCGCGAAAGAAAAGATGCATCGCCCGAATTTTTTTGGTATGGTAGCTCGTCTAATCGCGGTGCCACGGCGAGCGGCACGGGCCTTCCCGCCCCCGCGAGAAAGAATTCTTCAAAAAGTCAGCGAGTTAGACCGGCCTTCGAAGCGGCCGAGGTGAGGGTCTTCCCACCTACGACGCAGTGCGCCGTAACGACGGTATCCGGCGGAACGAGCCCCACGGGGGGCTGAAAGGCGGCGAGGCGATGTCAGACAACCTGCAGAACGAGCAAGAGCCCTTCGATCTGGCGGAAACGCCCGGCGAAGAGGAACTCTTCGATCCGCAAGACGCGGCCACCATCGAGGGCGAGGAGATGCCGCCCCCCGAGCCGCTCCCGCTCGCGGAGTCGGACGAGATCCCACTCAGCGACCCGGCGGCGGTCGAGCTCCTCTACTACCGTGAAATGAGCATGATCCCGTTGCCTTCGCGGGATCGCGAGCTCGAGATCGCCGGCCGCATCGACGCGGCGCGCGCGACCATTCGCGAGCTCATCGAGAAGCCGCCCCCGGGCGTGAAGCGGCTCTGCCCGGTGTACGGCCGCATGCGGACCGAGCAGCAGATCATCATGGAGATCCCCGACGGCTTCACCGAGACGCTCGTCGAGGAGCTGCGCGCGCTGATCCTGCCCAAGCCGTCGCCCGCCATGAAGCCGGAGCACCGCACGGCGATCCGCGCGTTCCTCAAGAGCGTCTCGATCGCGTTCGAGGCCCTCA